>JAFUMF010000249.1 GCA_017482945.1 Lachnospiraceae bacterium | reverse complement strand
CAGAAGCGTTGGATCCGAACACGCTCTCCGAAAAATTTCACTTTTCAGTTTCCTCCATATGCCATATTTTCAAGGAGGACTTTGGGATCAGTATAAAGAAATGCATTTTGCAAAAACGAATAAATGCGGCTCACATGGCTTTGCAGCGTGGTGAACGCCCCGAAGCAGTATGTGCGGCTTACGGTTTTTCTAACTATTCAACCTTTTACCGCGCTTATAAAAATCATGTTGGTGTTCCGCCTTCTAAATATGTTCCACATAAATAAGGCAAATGCTGGATATATCCCTTCGCTCAAATATTCAATATCGCACAAATCTGCTCCACCGCCTGATCGTAAGTGTCAAACTGCACCACGTAGTCACAGATCTCCGCATTCTGCTTCTCCGCGTCGATGGCGATCAGTCGATTTACCTTATCCTCGATGGAGGAATTTTTCCTGAGGATTGAGGCCAGCAGCGCCTTTTTATTCCGCTTGATGTAGATGGTGATCACATTCTGGAAGTTGGTTTTCAGGGACATGGCCCCGCAAATATCCATGGTGGTCATGACATGCTTGCCTGCGGCCAATATTTTTTCCACGTCCGTCTTTCGGGAGCCGTAGCCCTGGCCCGCATACATGGTGGACTGGAACATCTCTCCGCTCTCACACATACTGTGGAAGGTCTCCAGAGACACATAATTGTACCACTCGTTTTTCTCCACCGCCGTGGGGTCATTGGTGGTGTAGCTGACCAGCTTTTCAAACCGATCGGTCCGGGCCAGCACCTGCTTTGCGATTTTTGACTTACCGCTGCCGGAGGGTCCTACCAATACTACGATGCTGGGCTGATTTAACGAAAACTGATCCGGCCTCACGCTGTAACTGTCGGCGATGACCTCCACCAGCTTCAGAAACTCGTCGTAGGTGTTAACCGCCAGCATACCGGTGGCCTCCTGATTCCAGGGGCGGCGCATCAGGATCGGGTAGGCCGCATTGGAGCGGAACACATTGTGCATGCCATCATCAAAGAGAATATCCACATTGATTTTGTCCTTGCGGGAACCCATGTAGATGTGATCCGCAGGGATCTCCGGAAACTCCTCCATGATCCGCTTCGCCCGGATCCCCATGAACTCCGGAGGGATGGACGTGGACACAAAGACCTCCGTCATCTGCGTCAATTTGCGCACGAACTCCTTCGCCCCTTTGATCACCGGCTGATTGCGGTAAAACTCCGGGTCATTGAAAAACTCAAAAATCACGTCGGCGCGGGTGCCCAGTTTTCCCCAGCGGTTCACCTCGTAGATGGACAGCGGCGGGTCAAACTGATATTTTTCATTGGCCAGACTGATGGCGTAGGGAATGCACTCCATCAACAGGTCATCGATATCTAAAGCAGTGGAAAGTCTAAATCTTCGGTTCATTGGCTGGTCTCGCTTTCTGAAAATAAGGTCATTTATTGGTCTAAAAACTGTGTCACGAAGGAATTCCAAATTTCATCATCACAGCTGTAGTGTCTGTTTCTGCTTTTACCGCTTACTGCGCGGACTTCCTGATACCCCGATTCGGCAACGGTTTCATATGAACCATCCTCATATTCTATTTTTACCACATACCCGTAATAGGAAAAATTGGGATCTATGGCCATGGGAAATAATATATAGGTGTCATAAAACGGAAGTTGTCCCAGTTTTTCAACAAAACTTTCATAATCTGCTTCATCACACACCACCTTCCGCATAGGTTTTACGTCTTCATGCCTTCTACAAGTTTCAGTATATCACAGAACCGCATTTTCACGCAACAGAATTCATTACGTCATGTCCTGTGCAACATATTGACACATCCCCACTGCAATGATATACTAATTTCAACAAAACACGTCTGCCCGGCCAGACAGAAAAGGAGGATTATAAGATGACTGTTCGTGAGGTAATCGTAATCTAACTGAATATGGGCGCGCGACCGTTTGGGTATGGATACCCTTTATTTGTCGTGCCGTTTTTAAGTAACCTTTTGTGAAGACTATACCATCGGTTGTGGCACACTTGAGGGTGTGTTATTTTTATACCCAAATTTGGGGGGCCGAACACTTATTGAAGTGATTTTAATGTGTTCGGGCCGCCTTGCTGCACAGATTCCAACCGCAGGAAGCATCCACAGGAAAAGGATTACTTCACTGCGGTATTTTTGCGCCCTTTTTCAGGAGGATTAAACGACAGGGAGCGACCTCCCTGACCTGACCGCCAACCATAAAGAAAGGAGTGATGTATTATGAGATTAATCAAACAACTTAACATAGATGGGCATTCGGAGGCCATGCACTTCGAAAACAGACAACTGAGAATAATTAATACTTTTATCAAATTGGAGGAATCAACACATGAATATATACGATTATGGATTTACACCCGATCTGCTGCCGGACAATGCACCCGGCATCCCCGCCAGAATCACCGCCGTCCACAAGGAGCGCTACGCCCTTGTCTGCGAACACGGTGAGACCTACGGGCGACTGAAAACCAAAGAATATTACGGCGGCTATGAGCAGTTCCCTACCGTCGGCGACTTCGTGATGATCAACTATATCGACAACGGCGACAGCCAGATCATCGCCACTCTGCCCCGACGGACTTACTTTTCCCGCAAGGACCCGGATATCGGCCGCGGCGAGCAGGCGGTGGCCGCAAACTTTGACTATGTGTTCATCATGCAGTCGCTGAACATGGACTTTAATGCCAACCGTCTGGAGCGTTATCTGACCCTGGCCTGGCAGTCGGGCGCGATTCCGGTGGTCATCCTCACTAAGGCTGATCTGGTGGAAGACTGCAGCGAGCAGGTCAATGCCGTGGAGCAGATCGCTCCCGGGGTGGCGATCCATGCCATCAGTGTTATGTCCGGTCTGGGGCTGGATACACTGAGCAAGTACCTGCAGCCAAGGAATACCATTGTATTCTTAGGCTCCTCCGGTATCGGCAAGTCCAGTCTGGTCAATGCCCTTGTCGGTGAGAATATCATGGCGGTCAACCGTATCCGCGAGGACGACAGCAAGGGCCGTCACACCACCACTCACCGTCAGCTGCTGATGCTCCCCTCCGGGGCCATGGTCATCGACACCCCCGGCATGCGCGAGCTGGGTATGTGGGATGTGTCCAGCGGTCTGGGTGAGGCATTTGCCGACGTGGAGCAGTTTCTTGGCAAGTGCCGCTTCCGCGACTGTGCTCACCAGTTCGAACCCGGCTGCGCCGTCAAGGCAGCCATCGCAAATGGCGAGCTGTCCGCCGCCCGCTGGAAAAGCTACTGCAGTCTGAAAAAGGAAGCTCGATATGCAGACGAAAAGGCAGATTTTCTGCGGCAGAAGCAGCAGTGGCACAAGAGCCTGAGCAAAGGGCAAAAGCAAAAGAATAAAGAGCTCTGGTAACGAAATTCAAGAACAGAATAACTGATATAAATGCACAGAATACAAGAAAACTATATAACAAGGAGAGATAACAAGAATGAAAAGAACCATCAAACATATGGAACACAACTATCTACAGAAATCCCTGGACATGGTGGAGACCGTGTTCACCGAGTACGACTGCGCTGCGGAGGGCAGACTGGTCCGCGCTCTGGCGGAGGAGATCCGCAGCAAACGGTTTTACCTGCCCGAGCTGGAGCTGATCGTGGTGGACGAAAGTGATGAGGTCATCGGCTACGTCATGTTCTCCCGCTTCCATCTGAATGGCAAATACGAAGATGAGCTGCTGCTCCTCTCCCCCGTCGCTGTGAAGACCGCGGTGCAGCGGCGGCATATCTCCAAAGAGCTGATCGAATACGGCTTTGCGCGGGCAAAGGAGTTGGGTTTTAAGGCCGTGATCGTAGAGGGAAATCCTCAGAATTATCGAGCCAGAGGCTTCGTCACCGCAGCTGACCATGGTATCCTTCCCGGAAAATCGGTAAAGCTCCCGGCCATCGAGTGTCTGATGGTAAAGGAGCTGGAGGAAGGGGCACTGGAGTACATTAACGGTGAGGTGGAGTACACCGATTACGAGACGCTGAGCTAAATCATATCCACTATTGCCCCGTTTTTCAGCCATGCTGTAATGTAATTTGAATTATGAATAAGCTCACCCGGCATTCACTGCCGGGTGAGCCATACGTAATTGTTAGGATGCTTTCTTTTTTTGAATGATAACTGCTGCTCCCAGTCCACCGAGAACAACTACTGCACAAACCCATATCCATGCGGTCCCGCCACGCTGCACATCGTCCTTTACAGAAGGTTCGCTCTCTGTAGGTTCAGTCTTTGCTGGTTCAGTCTCTGCCGGTTTGGTCTCTGCTGGCTCAGTGGCTGCAGGTTCGGTCGCTGCAGGTTCAGTCTCTGCTGGTTCGGTCGCTGCAGGTTCAGTCGCTGCTGGTTCAGTCTCTGCCGGTTCAGTCGCTGCTGGTTCAGTCTCTGCCGGTTCAGTCGCTGCAGGTTCAGTCGCTGCAGGTTCAGTCTCTGCTGGTTCGGTCGCTGCCGGCTCAGTCGTTGCTGGCTCAATCGTTGCTGGTTCGGTCTCTGCTGGTTTGGTCATTACTTGTTCAGTCAGCGGTTTTGTGACATCATACCCACATTCAACACATACTTCACCATTTTTAAATGACTTTTCATACCAATGACCGTGCGTTCTGGTTTTCCCGCATACAACACAGGCCATACCATGGTGTAAATCAGTACGATATACTCCGTCCCAAGCAAACGTATGCTCTTCTGCACGGGTTGCTCCGCAGTCGCACTCCAAAAGATGATAAAGTTCCGAATGTTGCTTGCCTTTCCATTGTAAATCACAGCTGTGGTCACGAGGCAAACCGCACACGGTACATTTTCCGTCACTGCCGAAAGTACAATGCTCGATTATGTCTTCATCACATTGTGTGCATTTCATACAGTGACTGTTATGATAGAGATCTTCTTCAATAAACTGAAAGGTATGTTCATGCACTGTATATCCACAGTCGACACAGCATTCGGTACCATCAAAACGATGGAAACCTCCTTCGGGCCACCCGCAGATGCTGCAGTTCATAGAATGACTTATTGAATTAGCTCTCTCACACTGCCATTTATGGATGCACACATAACGATTACAGATCGTGCAGATTTGCTCACTATCTAAGATGTGCTCAAAATTTCCGATTTCAGAACACCCATTGCAAGACACTTGATGGTAATCATTATCGCTATAATGGACTATCCAGTCATGTATATGCTCTGTCGGCGCTTCTGTCGGTGCTTCCGTCGGTGCTTCTGTCGGCACTTCCGTCGGTGCTTCTGTCGCCGGTTCTGTCGGTGCTTCCGTCGGGGGTTCCGTCGATGCTTCTGTCGGTGCTTCCGTCGGCGGTTCCGTCGCTGCCTCTGTCGGCGGTTCCGTCGCTGCCTCTGTCGGCGGTTCCGTCGATGCCTCTGTCGGCGGTTCCGTCGCTGCTTCTGTCGACGGTTCCGTTTCTGTGGCAACTGCGACGGTCTCCATACTAAAAGCAATTAAAATTAACAGCACTACATGCAACAACATTCTAATTTGCTTTTGCATACCGTTCCCTCCTTTTGAATATATTTGTAAAAGATCATCACCTTTTTAAATCCTATCTCAATTTTACCGTAAATGTTCCGCAGAGTCAAGATTGCTCCGCAAACACAAAAATGCCGGACAAGGAAGCAGG
>JAFUMF010000248.1 GCA_017482945.1 Lachnospiraceae bacterium | reverse complement strand
GTATTACGATGAGATGGTTTATGTTTCAAAGAAAGAAAATGTTGCAGCGATAGTCTATGCGCTTGGTGCCTTCGGAATGTTTGCACCTGCGATTGCAAATCTTTTGACCAGATGGATTACAAAGGAGGGCATGGAAAACTCTTATTTGGCATTAAACCTGTGCGGAAACGGGAAATATTATCTGGCATCTGTCGGAGTAAAGTTACTTGAAGCAGTACTGGGAATGTTTCTTGTGTGGAAAGTGTTTTTCGGGGACGTGCCTTTAACGGAAATGTTTCCGGGGGAAGATATGAGTACCAAACTTGCAGGATTTGTACTGCAGCTTGCATTTTCGATTATCGTTTTCTTCCCGGCGTTCGGTGAAGAGTGGGGATGGAGAGGATATCTTAGTCCGAAACTTGAGCAGGTAATGAGTAAGCCGGCGGCAATTCTTGTCGGAGGTATTCTGTGGGGGCTGTGGCATGCGCCTCTTACGATAGCAGGCCACAATTTCGGAGTGGACTATCCGTTTTATCCGTGGCTTGGAATCGGAGCGATGTGTCTGATGTGTACAGCTATGAATGCATTCTTAACCTTGCTGACTGAGCGGACGAAATCCATTTATCCCGCATCTTTTGCACATATGATAAATAATAACTGCTCGGTTATGGTTTTAATGACACTGTTTTCGACAGAAGAGACGTTTGACAAGATGCAGAAACTCCAATCCATTAAAGTTTTTGCAATATTTATGCCGTTATATTTGCTGGTTGGAATCGTGAGTTTCGTAATATATATGAGAAAAAACAAATAATACACGAAGTGCGTTGTAAAACGTCGGTACTTAAATCGTGGCAACCAATAAATTGGTTGCCACGATTTTAGTATCCGCTACGTTTTGCACCGAGCGAAAGCGTCACTGAGTGATTATTTGTTTTTTTATTTCGTTCCCGTACTTCCGATTCCGCCACGGTTGCTTCCGTCTAACTTATCGACTTCGTCAAAAACAAGCTTCGGCTGGTTTTCCATAATACGGAATTGACAGATACGATCATTTTTATGAATAACAGTATCTCGCAGTGCGTAAACAGGCATATACCACCAGTCGTCCGGTCCGCAGTAGGAGCAGTCGATGATTCCGCAATGGTTTGTCTGAATAATACCGAAATTTTTGTAAGTAGAACTGCGCGGAACCACATGGGCTTCAAAGCCTTCCGGTAACTGCATGGCTACGCCGAGGTGAATGAGTTTAAATTCACCTGCTTTCAGTTCCACATCCATGGCACTTCGAAGGTCAATCCAGTCGGATTTGCCGTCTATGTAAGTTAATTTTTCGATAGTTTCGTCTAAGTATTGAATGCGTATTTCTTTCATGGTTATTCTCCTTTTTGGGTTTCTGACATCACTCCAAGTATAACACAGGAGCATTCTTCGCACTAGCATAATCTTGTAAATAAGAAAAAGCCGCATATTTTTTCATGTTTTTGGCAGACTAACTTTTAACAGAAAGAACGAAAAGAATATGGAGGCAACGAAAAATGGAACCGATCATATTGGAAAGCAGAATCAGTAAGAGTCTGAAAGAAAACCGAAAGTATTTTCATGAAAAACTGAATGTGGATGTAAATTTCGACATGCTGTACAGGGATTTGGTCATCGGCGGAAAGGACAGCATCATTTATTTCATCGACGGATTTTGTAAAGATGAGCTGATGATGAAGATGCTTCAGTATTTCATCGGACTGAAGGAGAGTGATCTCCCGGCGGATGCAGCCGGAATGCTGAAAAAGAATATGCCTTATGTGGAAGTGGATATGGAGGATCGCAAAGATAAAATTGCGACAGCAATACTTTCCGGGCAGCTTGCAATGTTTATCGACGGATACGACAAATGTATCCTGATTGATTCGCGTACTTATCCGGCAAGAAGTGTGTCGGAACCGGACAAAGACAAGGCGCTTCGCGGTTCCAAGGACGGATTTGTGGAAACCATCATTTTTAACACTGCGTTAATCCGGCGCCGTATCCGTGATACCGACTTGTGTGTGGAAATGTTGCAGGTAGGTACCAGCTCCAAAACGGATATTGCGCTGTTATACATGGGGAAGAGAGTGAATGAAAATTTTTTGATGGAAATTAAGAGTCGCATCAAAGGGATGAAGGTAGATGCGCTCACATTAAATCAGGAATCTTTAGCGGAATGCCTCTATGACAGAACCTGGGTGAATCCGTTTCCGAAATTCCGCTTTACAGAGCGCCCTGACACTTCGGCGGCGCAGATACTGGAAGGAAATATTGTGATTCTGGTGGATAATGCGCCACAGGCCATGATTCTGCCGACTTCGCTGTTTGATATTACGGAGGAGGCGGATGATTACTATTTTCCGCCGATTACCGGGACATATCTGCGATTTGCAAAATTTGTGATACTTGTATTTTCTTATTTTGTGACGCCGCTTTATTTGTTGTTGTCAAACAACCCACAGTGGATACCGGAAAGTTTTGCTTTTATACAGATGAAAGATCCGTTTAATATTCCGATTTTCTGGCAATTCATTATATTGGAGGTGGCACTTGACGGTTTGAGGTTAGCGGCTGTTAACACACCGAATATGCTCAGCACGCCACTCAGCATTATGGCAGCACTTATATTGGGAGACTTTTCTGTCAGCAGCGGATGGTTTAATGCCGAGGTTATGCTCTATATGGCATTTGTAGCACTTGCTAACTATACACAGACGAATTATGAGTTAGCTTATGCCGTTAAGTTTATGCGAATTCTAAATTTGATTCTGACAAGTTTCTTTGGAATATACGGATTTATTGCGGGAGTCGGAATATTTGTTTTGGCCCTGATTAACAACAAAATGATTTCCGGAAGAGGGTATTTATATCCGCTGATCCCGTTCCATTTTAAGGAACTAAAAAAACGCCTGGTGCGGAGACACATAAGAAATGTATAAATCATATGCACGGAATTGCGCAAATATGTCTTAGAACAATGCGCAATTCCGCTTTTTTTCGCTTTCGGAGTGTCAATCCGACAGAAAGCTACATACTATGATAATAAAAATAGAGGAGAAACAGTCTATGAAAAACTACTATGAACATTATCGACAGATGGAAGAATTTCCGGTTGCGATGGCATATGTGCCTTGGCAGAAGCTTGATAAAATATACGAAAATTTGGAAGAAGCGTTTCATGAAGGAACTATTTTTCCGGAATTAAACAAACCATTTTGCGGAAGGAGATGTGTGAAATGATGAAAAATCATGATATGTCAAGAGAAGCATTGCTGCATGAGATCAGTGTGATTGACTTCGTTGTTGTTGAAATGACAATGTATCTGGACACACATCCGTACGAGCGTGAAGCAATTGCTTATTTAAATCATTATGTAAAAATGAAAAATGAGCTGGAAAAAGAGTACAGTTGTCAGTTTGAGCCGATGTCGGTAGCTTATGCGCCGGAAAGTGATGACAACAAATGGCTTTGGTCGCTGGCTCCGATGCCTTGGGAAGGAGGATGCAGATAATGTGGAGTTATGAGAGAAGATTACAATATCCGATCAATATCAAAGAGCCGAACGCGAAGGCGGCACAGATTATTATCAGTCAGTACGGCGGTCCGGACGGAGAACTCAGCGCGTCCATGCGCTACTTGTCGCAGAGATATACGATTCCTTACAATGAAGTTGCAGGTCTTCTGACCGATATCGGAACGGAAGAACTGGCGCATTTCGAACTTGTGGGAGCGATTGTGCACCAGTTGACCAGAAATCTTTCTATGGAAGAAATCGAGAAATCCGGATTTGCGCCTTATTACGTGGATCACACATTGGCTCTTTGGCCGCAGGCGGCGGGAGGAATTCCGTTTAATGCGTGTGAGTTCCAGTCCAAAGGTGACCCGATTACGGATTTGATGGAGGATATGGCGGCAGAACAGAAGGCGAGAACTACGTACGATAACATTCTCCGCATGGTGAAGGATCCGGATGTGTGCGATGCCATCAAGTTCCTTCGCGCAAGAGAAGTCGTTCATTTCCAGAGATTCGGCGAAGCACTTCGCATTGTGCAGGATAAATTGAACGAGAAGAATTTCTATGCATTTAACCCGGCATTTGATTCCTGCAATACAAACGAAATGAAAGATAAAAGATAAAAATCCGTGTCTTGGGCCCGACACTTGAGATAGATTGCAAAAAGGCGTATATCCGGCAGGAGATACGCCATTTTTGCAGAATTGGTTCATTTTGCGACAGAATTGGTCGCTTCGGTGTGTTGCTATTGGAAATTTTTCATGATAAACTATGTATATAAACAAGAACAATCCTGTTTTGGGAAATATGGGTATAGGGAGTGTGAAATTATGAAATGTTTAATTTGTGGAAGTGACTCTTCAAGTGAAGTTTGTAACAAGTGTATTCGACTTGAAAAGATTATTTATCAGAAAGAATGGGTTTCAAAAGAAGGTGGACTCATTAAGAAAAGTGAAGATTTCCGTGTGGCGATTTCTAACCTTCGTATCAGCGGACGTGTTTCTATCGCAGATAATCCAAAGGGATCCAACGCACGTCTTGACAATTTCTCTCACTATTTGATGAACGTAAGAGAATGTTCACAGGTTACATACGGCGGAAAGAAAACTCTTATGGTTACTGTTGAGAACAAAGGTGAAGGCGCATATACGAGATATTGTTTCCTTCCTGGATTTGATGAAGGTGATCAGTTTGTTAATGCTATCTTCGATGCAAAGACAAAGGCTGCTTCCCTTACAGAACGTATCCGTCAGAGCAGCGGTATGGCAAGTACACCGGTAGAGGTTACACAGACAGTTGCAAGTTCTGATTTCCGTCTGAATGCAGCAGCACAGGCCGCAGCAGCATCTCCGAGACCGGCAGCACCTGCAGCAGCACAGGCTCCGACACCTACACCGGCAGCGGCTCCGGCAAGTTCCGATACAGTTGCACTTGCAGGAATTGCAACAGATATCTCAGAATTTGAGACAAAGATTAAGAAACTTAAAGTATTACGTGACAACGGAATCTTAAGTGAGGAAGAGTACGAGGCAGAAAAGAAGAAATTAGTAAGCATTTTCTAATCGTATGGGATGAAAATATTTGGGCTGTTCGTGAAAGGAACAGCCCATTTTTTTATTGGCTAAGAAGCATGCGAAAAAGCAAATATAACTTGCGTTCCATGTCTTTTTATGTCAAAATGATATTTGGTTTAATTAAGGACATTTTTGGAGGTCTAAAATGCGAGGGATTGATACAGAAGTTCGCAAAGTAAGAAAGAGAGTATTTAAAGAGGTGGCCAATCTGGCTTACCATTCAGAGAACCTCATTGATGATATGGAAGCACTTCCGTATAAGATTGTTGATAATGAGGACACAGAATATTGGGAAAGTTTTTACAGGGAAAGAGCGGTTGTCAGAGAGCGTATCCGTCTTGCTATGGGTATGTCACTCCGGCCGGAGGATGCACCTGTTCATGTGTCACAGGGGGTAGAGGAAAGTAATATCGCAGAGAAATATTACGAGCCGCCGCTTATGCAGGTTATTCCTTCTGCATGCAATTCCTGTCCGATTAACGAATATGAAGTGACCAATAAATGTCGCGGATGTCTGGCACATCCGTGTCGTGAGGTTTGTCCGCGCGGGGCTATTACCATGAAGAACGGGCGTTCCTACATTGATCAGGAAAAATGTATTAAATGCGGAAAATGTAAATCGGTTTGTCCGTATGATGCCATTTCCCATCAGGCACGTCCGTGTGCAGCAGCATGTGGTGTGGGCGCTATTGAGAGTGATGAAAGAGGAAGAGCAAAGATAAATAATGATCTTTGTGTTTCTTGCGGACAGTGTATGGTAAGTTGCCCGTTTGGTGCGATTGCGGATAAATCACAGATTTTCCAGCTGATCCGCGCAATGCAGTCCGGCAAAAAGATTATTGCGCAGGTTGCCCCGGCTTTCGTGGGACAATTCGGAAAAGAAGTGACGCCGGATAAATTTAAGACAGCGCTGAAAGAACTCGGTTTTGCAGAAGTCTATGAAACTGCCATCGGTGCCGATCTCGGAGCCCTTGCAGAGGCGGAGCACTATGTGAAAGAGGTTGCAACGGGAGAAGTTCCGTTCCTTTTGACGAGCTGTTGCCCGTCATGGTCTGTGCTTGCTAAGAAGTTCTTCCCGGAGACGATTGATAATATTTCAAATGCATTGACGCCGATGGTCGCAACTGCGCGAATTATCAAAGAACAGCATCCGGATGCAAGTGTGGTATTTATCGGACCGTGTGCATCGAAGAAGTTGGAAGCTTCACGCCGCACCATCCGTTCTGATGT
>JAFUMF010000022.1 GCA_017482945.1 Lachnospiraceae bacterium | reverse complement strand
TTCCATTCGGCCCAGCGGTTGCTGGCCGGGAAACTGCCCACCTGATACATACCGCCGGCGTCCCATGCCTCTGCGATCAGCTTCACATTGCGAAGGAGCGGATCATAGGCAAGCATTCGCAATAGCGGCGGATTATTCATTGGAGAGCCATCCTCGTTTCGTCCCAGGATGCTGGCCAGATCAAAACGGAAACCGTCAACACGGTAATTGATGGTCCAGTAGCGCAGACATTCCAGGATCATTTGCTGAACCATCGGATGGTTGCAGTTTAAGGTATTGCCGCATCCGCTGAAATTGTAATAATTTCCATCCGGAGTCAGCATATAATAAATGTTATTGTCAAATCCTTTAAAACTAAAGAGCGGTCCCTGTTCATTGCCTTCCGCTGTATGGTTGAATACAACGTCCAGGATCACTTCGATTCCATTGTCATGGAGCGCTTTGATCAGCTCCTTTAATTCCGTACCTTCGTGATTATATTCCGGAGCGGAGTTGAAACTGGTATTTGGGGAGAAAAAGCTTACCGTATTATAGCCCCAGTATTCCACCAGTTCTTTTCCATTGACCGTTCTTGCATGGACGGTTTCGTCAAATTCGAACACCGGCATTAGTTCGACCGCGTTGATTCCAAGCTCTTTTAAATAAGGAATTTTTTCCTTCAGGCCGGCAAAGGTGCCTTTGTGCCGGACGCCAGAGGAGTCATGGCGCGTGAAGCCGCGGACATGAAGCTCGTAGATGATTAAATCATGGAGCGGTGTTTTCGACTGCGGAGCATCACCCCAGTCAAATACATTTTTTACCACGCGGGCATGGTACGCTCCCTTTTTCACTTCGCCCCAGACGCGCTGTCCGGACACTGCTTTCGCGTACGGATCCAGAAGAATATTCTTTTTATCAAATAAAAGGCCTTTTTGGGGCTTATAAGGCCCGTCCACACGGTAGGCATATTCAAAGTCTTCAATATTCAGATTAAAAACGATCATGGAATACACATCACCAATGCGATAAGATTCTGGAAATGGTAAAACGGCATAAGGCTCGTCTTCCCCATGATGGAACAAAAGCAGTTCCACGCTTGTACCATGGTGGGTCTGGACGGTGAAATTCACACCCAGAGAAAGTGCCATGGCACCATTTACATCAAACATACCCGGACGAACCAGAAAGCCGGCAATCTCATCCATCGGGGCAGCGACCTGGGGATTCTCCGAAAATAGTTCTGAACGGTAAAAATCCATTGTGTACCTCCTGAAAGTTCTATACTTTTTATTATAATTACTAGATATCGTTCAGTCAAAGGATTTTCCCTCTGGTGCAACAGGATATTTTCTGTTATAATGGACGCAGTATATTGGAATAAACAAATGGAAGGAAGAAAATAGAATGAGTGACGAAAATAAAGTTCTGGTAACTGAGGAAGAAGCAGCGCTTACAAAGAGACTGGTGGAAGCGGAAACTCTGTATTTTGTGCTTTCTCTGCGCACAAAGCTTCCGCTCGTTGTTTGTGACCAGGAGACATTTGATGATGAAGTTCTGGTTTATGAGAACGTAGAAGAACTCCAGAAACTGATGAACGACTATCAGGAGGAGTACAAGCAGGTAGACATCGCGGTAGTTGCAAGGAAAGACCGCCTCAACTTCTTTGCAAACCTGTGCACGATGGGCGTAAACTGTATTTTAGTAAATGCCAAGACAGGCAAAGAAGAAAGAATCCAGCTTGACCGCATCGTAAGAACACCGAAGGGAACAACTCCGGACGGCCAGCCGTGGATCGAGAACACAGCGCTCCATCTGACAGCAATTTACTTCATGCAGGAAGTTGCTAAGAATGTGACAGGAGAAGAAACACCGGTGTTAACAGAAATGCGTGAGGAAATCGTTGCGCATTACAGCCAGGGCAACTACATCATTATTTTCAATGAAAAGGGTCAGCTCCCGATCATCAAATTCCCGAGTGGTGATTCTTATCAGCCGATCTTCACAGACATGTTTGAGGCATCGAAATTCAGATCTGACCAGCCGGTTAAAATGGGTGCTGTTTTCCCGGCCAAAATCCCGGGTCTGCTCGCTCAGGAGGCTAAGGGTATCGTAATCAATCCGGGCGGTGTATGCTTACAGCTCCCGATCATCAGACAGAACCCGCAGCAGCCGACAAATCCGCAGCCGGCAGATGCAAACTAAATAGGAATGAAAAGGAAAAACGCCTCTGCGACGAACATCGCAGGGGCGTTTTGTGTTGGTTTCGGGCCCGCGGGCATGCAGGTCCTAATGGTATATATTGAGGAATAAACTTGCCCTTCGGCAAATGGGCAACTATCTCTGAACTCTTGCGCCGGCGCCGCCCATAATAGCTTCAACTTCTTTCTTTCTAGCCATTGTTGTGTCGCCTGGTGTTGTCATAGCAAGAGCACCGTGAGCTGCGCCGTAGTTAACAGCGATTTCAGCATCACCTGTTGTCATAAGACCGTAGATAAGACCGGATGCGAAGGAATCGCCGCCGCCTACACGGTCAAGGATCTCAAGACCCTTGTAGTCTTTCGCTTTGTAGATCTCGCCGCCAGCCCAGCAGAGAGCGCTCCAGTCATTTACTGTAGCTGTCTTAACTTCACGGAGAGTTGTTGCAACTGCCTTGAAGTTCGGATATGTCTTAACAGCTTCGTTGATCATCTTCTTGTAGCCATCGATGTTTAACTCTTTTAAGTTCTCATCGTTGCCTTCGATTTCGAAACCGAGGCATGCTGTGAAGTCTTCTTCGTTACCGATCATAACGTCAACGTATTTCGCAATTTCTTTATTTACTTCCTGAGCTTTTGCGTGGCCGCCGATCGCGCTCCACATGGACGGACGGTAGTTTAAGTCGTAGGATACGATTGTACCGTATTTCTTTGCTGTTTTGATCGCTGCAAGAACTGTCTCACAGGACTGCTCAGATAATGCAGCATAGATACCGCCAGTGTGTAACCAGCGAACACCGAGCTCACCGAAGATGTAATCGAAGTCGAAATCTTCCGGAGTTGCTTTGGAGATTGCTGTGTTGAAACGGTCGGAGCATCCTACAGCACCACGGATACCGAATCCGCGCTCTGTGAAGTTGATACCGTTACGGCAGATTCTGCCGATACCATCTGTCTTCATCCATTTGATGAGGGATGTGTCAACGCCACCCTGAAGGATGAAGTCTTCCATTAACATACCTACTTCGTTATCAGCAAAAGCTGTAATAACAGCTGTGTTTAAGCCGAAACATCTTCTGAGGCCGCGAACTACGTTGTACTCTCCGCCGCCTTCCCAAGCA
This sequence comes from Lachnospiraceae bacterium, assembly GCA_017482945.1. Lineage (GTDB taxonomy): Bacteria > Bacillota > Clostridia > Lachnospirales > Lachnospiraceae > Pilosibacter. Next base: position 4,295 of record JAFUMF010000022.1, on the reverse strand, counting down.
CGGAAATATCTTGCCTGGCGGATTCTCTCCTCGCCCGGATCAAGACGAAGCATAACTTCACCTAAAGAAACGGCATCATATTTACACTCATTCGCTGGTCTTAAATTTAAATCCATGATAATCTCCTTATTATTTGTGGTTTGATCAGTTCATTGTAAAAGCTTAAATTAGCCTCTTACTTCCTTTACAATAGCTACAGCTTCTTTAGAAAGCTCAGTGATCTTCGCAAAGTCGCCTGCTTTCACGAGGTCACCCTTCACCATCCAGCTGCCGCCGCAAGCGATGATCTTCTTGAAGCCAAGATAGTCTCTTACATTGCTCGGGCTGATGCCGCCGGTCGGCATGAACATCATCTTTGTGTACGGAGCGGCCATCGCTTTGATCATAGCAAGTCCGCCAGCCTGCTCAGCCGGGAAGAACTTAACAACTTCCAGACCATGCTCAATTGCCTGCTCTACTTCGCTCGGAGTGCAGGTACCCGGAGTGATCAGAATTCCTTTTTCTACACAGTATTTAACAACTTTCGGATTGAGGCCCGGGCTAACGATGAATTTTGCGCCTGCAGCTACTGCACGGTCAACCTGCTCTGTTGTAAGAACGGTGCCTGCACCCACTAACATATCCGGGAACTGCTCAGCCATAATGCGGATGGACTCTTCGGCTGCTTCTGTACGGAATGTAACTTCTGCACACGGAAGACCGCCATCGATCAGAGCTTTTGCAAGCGGAGCTGCATCTTTTGCGTCATCAAGTACAACTACCGGAACGATTCCGATTTCCTGAATTTTCTGTAATACTTCATGCATAATCTCATTTCTCCTTTAGGAATGATATTTGGTTGAAATGTGTTCTTTTCGGCTGTAAATAAATTCTGTCATGCGATACGGAGTTTCATAATGCGAAACTGCGTTTCGTATCGCGAACTTAACTAATTTAAATTATACTCGCAAGCTTAGAAAAGTCAATAGAAAAAACTTGAAAAAGCCTGATTTTATAAAGAAATAATTGACCTTTTAATATGGAAAAAAATGTGGTAAACTAGTGTAGTAGTGTGCGCAGGAACTGACCCGGCGTAATACGGCCCTGAAAGCGGCCATCAATGATGAGTGAGAGAAATTCAGAATCAAAGGGGAGTAACGATGATACGGTATCTGGAACAGGAAGAAAAGGGGCGCACAAGAGAGCTTTGGGAAGAAGCATTCCCGGATGATTCCAAGTCCTTTGTAGACTATTATTATGAAGAAAAAATGAAAGACAACCGGGTATTGGTGTTTGAGAGAGAAGGACAGATCCTGTCCATGCTCCACAGAAATCCGTACCGGCTCTGGCTTCGTGGGGAAGAAAAGACCTGCGATTATATTGTGGGCGTGTCCACGAAGATCAGCGAGCGCGGAAAAGGGCGTATGCGAAGCCTGATGCTCGCCATGCTCCGTGACATGCAGGAGGAGCATCAGCCGTTTACTTTCCTGATGCCATCGAGGGAGTCTCTGTATACGCCGTATGATTTCCGTTTCGTATACGATAAGACGAGATGGGTACTCCGTTATAATAAGGATATTAAGCGTACGCCGTATAAGGCCGGAACACTGACTGAGGATCTGGCCCAGTGGCAGACTGCATGGCTGAAGCGTCAGTATGATGTGTTTGCGATCCGCGATGAAGCCTATATCGAGCGAATGGACAAAGAGCTTGCAAGCGAAGGCGGTGAGTGCCGCCTGATCTATGACGATGACTGGTTCGTTGGAATGGAGAGCGAGTGGGGGTTAAAAGAGCGGGAAATGCGCTATCTGTACACAGGAGAGCGCTACCGAAGTGAGGCAGGAACGAAGCCGGCGATTATGGCAAGAATCGTATGTTTGCCGGAATTCATCAAGCATATCCGTCTGAAGGAAGATTGCCCCCATGACAAACTGATCCTGGAAATCGGTGTCAATGACTTGTTCATTCCGCAGAATCAGGGTGCATGGCTCTGGAGAATTTCGAAGACTGGTTCCGAGCTGACCCAGGAATCCCGATTTATCTCTAAGGGCAAAATGGCCGTGTTTACGATTGCAGAGTTAACAGAGTGGCTGTTTGGATATAAAATGCCTTCACAGGTGAAAAATCTTCCTAACTGGGAATATATTGAGACATTCCAGCATGTATTTTTGGATGAAATCGTTTAAGCGTGCGCTGGCGTTGACAATGGTCAAGGGCTTAAAGCGACTGGACGGAAAACAGTACAAAGGGAATTGCAAGAAAGGAGAACGGGAACATGACTGAGCGTGAGACTTTGAAAAAATGGTTGGCGGAGAGTAACAACATTGTATTTTTCGGTGGAGCCGGAGTATCCACGGAGAGTAAGATCCCGGACTTTAGAAGCACCGACGGGCTTTATAACCAGCAGTACGCCTATCCGCCGGAGACGATTTTAAGCCATACCTTTTATATGAAGAAGACGGAGGAATTCTATCGCTTCTATAGAAATAAGATGTTGTTCCCGGATGCGGAGCCGAACCGTGCCCACAAGGCATTGGCGAAGCTTGAGGCAGAGGGCCGGTTAAAAGCGGTCGTGACCCAGAACATTGACGGCCTGCACCAGAAGGCGGGAAGCAAAGAGGTCATGGAGCTCCATGGTTCTGTACTTAGAAACTACTGCATGCGCTGCGGCAAATTCCACGGAATCGAGGCGATCCTGCATTCGAGCGGCGTGCCGAAATGTGAGTGCGGCGGTACGATCAAGCCGGATGTAGTCCTTTATGAAGAGGGGCTGGACCAGCACACGATCCAGAGATCTGTTTACCATATTTCTCATGCGGACGTGCTGATCATCGGCGGAACGTCTCTGACTGTTTATCCGGCAGCAGGACTGATCGATTATTATAATGGAAATAAGCTTGTGTTGATTAATAAATCCGTAACTCCGATGGATAACCGCGCCGATCTTGTGATCAGCGGACCGATCGGAGAAATTCTGGGCGACGCGGTCGGCGTGTAGCCTGTGGGGAAAGAGGGATTCGAGTATGGTATATGAAGTTGGAGATATCGTGAAACTAAAAAAGCCACATCCATGCGGAAGTCAGGAGTGGGAGATCCTGCGCGTGGGTGCAGACTTCCGACTGAAATGCATGGGCTGCGGCCACATGGTCATGGTCACGAGACGTCTGGTGGAAAAAAGCACGAAAGGTCTCAGAAAACCGGATGGCACAGAAGTGAAATAACGATGAGACAGGCGTCATGGTGAATCGTCAAAATGCCTTGAAAGTATTGAAAAAAGTACAGAAATTTGTAGCAGAAAGTGCTTGCAATTCCTGTACTTTTTTGCTATTATAAATACCTGTGACATATTAAATTCCTTGCTCCCGTAACTGAAGGCGGGGGCCAGAGACCACAAGGAGGTTAAAGAAATGAACAAATACGAATTAGCAGTTGTTCTGAGCGCAAAGCTTGAAGATGAAGAGAGAGCAGCAGCACTCGAGAAAGTGAAAGGTTACGTTACACGTTTTGGCGGAACAATCACAGATATCGATGAGTGGGGCAAGAAGAGACTTGCTTACGAGATCCAGAAGCAGAAAGAGGGCTTCTACTACTTCATCCACTTCGAAGCACCGGCTACATGCCCGGGTGAGCTCGAGGGTCGTATGCGTATTATGGAGTCCGTAATGCGTTACCTTTGCGTAAGACAGGACGCATAATAGAGAAAGAGTGATTATATGAATAAAGTTATCCTTATGGGTCGATTAACCAGAGACCCGGAAGTACGTTACTCCCAGGGTGAGCGCTCTATGGCTATCGCAAGATACACTCTTGCAGTAGACAGAAGAGGCAGAAGAAGTCAGGATGGAGACCAGGGTCAGACCGCTGATTTCATCAATATTGTTGCATTCGACCGTGCCGGCGAATTTGCTGAGAGATATTTTCGTCAGGGCATGCGTGTGCTGGTAACTGGAAGAATCCAGACAGGCAGCTATGTAAATAAGGATGGCCAGAGGGTCTATACAACAGATATTATTGTTGAGGACCAGGAGTTCGCTGACAGCAAGGGCCAGGGCAGCGATAACAGCACCTTTGGTGGAAACAGCTACGGTGGCGGTAATACATTTGGCGGCGGCAGCACATTCGGCGGCAACCGCGGTGGTTACCAGCAGGCAACAAGACCTGCTCCGTCCAGTGCGATCGGCGATGGTTTCATGAATATTCCAGATGGAGTCGAGGACGAAGGACTTCCATTCAACTAAACCTGACAGGAGGTAAATTAAAATGGCTTTCAATAAGAACGACAAGGCTGATTCTACAAGAGTTAGAAGAGGCGGAAT
>JAFUMF010000247.1 GCA_017482945.1 Lachnospiraceae bacterium | reverse complement strand
TATCGGCATGCCATGTACTTCTACTTCCGTTCCTTCGGCCTGTCCGGCTAAGATCTGCTCCGCCGCTTCGATCAACTTCGGGATGCAATCCGGTTTCAGCGGAAGATCGCTGTGAGACGGGTAAATTTCATCAAACTCTCCCACATATTTTTTCATCTCAATCATGCTCTCAATATAGAGTTCCATATTCCGATGCGCCCCGAACATATAAATTCTTCCGTTCTGAATGGAATCACCTCCAAAGAGCACACGGTACTTCTCATCAAGAATTGCGATACTTCCTGGAGTATGGCCCGGCAGATCAATGATCTTGAGAGGACGTTCGCCCAAATCGATCACATCTCCGTGCTTTAACGGAATGACAGTATTTTTTCCGCCCTTGGCACGATACAGTGCTTCCTCCTTCTCACCCATCATAACCGACTCGAACGATGCGTTTCCGGAAACATGATCCATATCGACATGTGTATTTAAAAGTGTAAGCGGCAGTTTCGTAATACTCTCAGCGATCTCCTTTGCGTTTGGAGTATTCATACCACTGTCGATCATGATCGCACGCTCCTTACCGATCATATGCGCGTCGTCTTTTTAGGCCGGAGCTGCAGTCGCAACCCCGGCCTAGTCACTTTACGATCTGATTTTTATTTTCTGCGCAGTATCTCTCCACGTCTCCATTTCTTACGCATCGATCGTAGAAATTGTCAGTGTTGTCTCATCCAAAACATCCAGCAGTACTCTTACTGTATCCAGAGCTGTGAACAGAGCAACATTGTGTTCCGTTGCGATCTTTCGGATCTCGGAACCATCGCGGTCCGGAGCACCCGGATCTTTTGTATTGATCACATAGGAAATGTGACCCAGACGCAGTTCATTCGGAATCTCGTTGCTTCCATCGCTGATCTTGCCCACGGCATGAGTGCGGATACCGTTCTCTTTCAGGAATTTTGCAGTACCATGGGTCGCTTCAATGTTGAATCCCAGCTGATAGAAGCGGCGGATCAGCGGAAGTGCTTCTTCCTTATCTTTGTCTGCGATCGTAGCCAGTACCGTACCATAATTCTGGAGACGCATGCCGGCCGCCTGCAGAGCCTTATAAAGGGCACGATTTAATGTGCGGTCATAACCGATGGCTTCACCCGTGGACTTCATTTCCGGAGACAGGTATGCATCCAGGCCGCGGATCTTATTGAAGGAGAATACCGGTGCCTTAACATACCAGCGCTCCTGCTCTTCTGGATAGATATCGAAGATTCCCAGCTCTTTCAGAGTCTTGCCAAGGATAACCTCTGTCGCAATATCTGCCAGAGAGTAACCGGTCGCCTTGGACAGGAACGGTACTGTACGGGAAGAACGCGGATTTACTTCAATAATATATACATTATCCTCTTTATCTACAATGAACTGAATATTGAACAGACCGACAATACCGATGCCCAGGCCCAGTTTCTTTGCATACTGCAGGATGATTCCCTTTACCTTATTGGAGATGGAGAATGGTGGGTAAACCGATACAGAGTCACCGGAGTGGACACCTGTACGCTCAACCAGCTCCATGATACCCGGAACAAATACATTGCGGCCGTCGCAGATCGCATCGATCTCCACCTCGCGGCCTTCGATATATTTATCAACCAGAACCGGCTTATCCTCATCGATCTCAACGGCTGTTCTCAGATAGTGGCGCAGCTGCTCTTCTGTTGCAACGATCTGCATTGCGCGGCCGCCCAGTACGAAGGACGGACGAACCAGTACCGGATAACCGATCTCTGCAGCAGCTTCAATACCATCCTCGATCTTAGTCACTGCACGGCCTTTTGCTCTCGGAATATCCAGTTCATTCAACAGGTTCTCAAAGACATTTCTGTCCTCTGCTCTTTCGATGGCTGCACAGTCTGTACCGATGATCTTAACACCGCGGTCTGTCAGCGGCTGAGCCAGATTGATCGCAGTCTGGCCACCCAGGGACGCGATAACACCGTCTGGTTTCTCGAACTCGATGATGTTCATAACATCTTCGGTTGTCAGCGGCTCGAAATACAGTTTGTCAGCAGTTGTGTAGTCTGTGGAAACGGTTTCCGGGTTATTGTTGATGATGATCGCCTCGTAACCGGCCTTCTTAATGGTCATAACTGCATGAACGGTGGAGTAGTCAAATTCAACACCCTGACCGATACGGATCGGACCTGCGCCCAGAACCACGATTTTCTTTTTATTTGTCAGTCTGGAAGTGTTTTCTCCTGTGTAAGAGGAGTAGAAGTACGGGATATATGCACCTGTATGGCAGGTATCTACCATGCGATAAACCGGGAACATCTTGTTTTCCTTACGCAGGTTATAAACATCCACTTCCTTCCATCCCCAAAGCTGGGAGATGAACTTATCACCAAAGCCCATGACTTTAGCATTCTTCAGTGTCTCGATATCGCCCGGATTTGCCTTAACAACTTCTTCCATCTTAACGATTCGCTCGATCGCCTCCAGGAAGAAGGATGTAATCTTCGTAACCTCGTGGAGCTCATCAACGCTTACACCTCTGCGCAGAAGCTCTGCAATACCGAAGATGTTGTCATCCTGGAATGTATGCAGATACTCAAGAATTTCCTCTGTGGATTTATGGTCAAACTTCGCCATGTGGAAGTGGCAGACACCGATTTCCAGGGAACGAACGCCCTTAAGCAAACATTCCTCCAGTGTGGAACCAATGCCCATGATCTCGCCTGTCGCCTTCATCTGGGTTCCCAGAGTATTGGCAGCAGATGTAAATTTATCGAATGGGAAACGCGGCAGTTTCGCGATTGCGTAATCCAGGCTCGGCTCGAATGCTGCATTGGTATTTGCGATCGCGATTTCTTCCAGGCTCATGCCCACAGCAATTTTCGCAGTCACACGTGCGATCGGATATCCGGATGCCTTAGAAGCAAGAGCGGAGGATCTGGAAACACGCGGGTTTACCTCGATCAGGTAATACTCAGAAGTCTCCGGATTCAGCGCGAACTGTACGTTACATCCGCCTTCGATCTTAAGCTCACGGATCAGCTTGATCGCAGAGTCGTTGAGCATCTTTTCATCTTCTTTGGATAATGTCATGATCGGAGCCACAACCAGGGAGTCACCTGTGTGAACACCAACCGGATCGATGTTCTCCATGCCACAGATGGTGATCGCATGGTCATTGGAGTCACGCATAACTTCAAATTCGATTTCCTTGTAGCCTTTTACAGACTTCTCGATCAGAACCTGGTGTACCGGAGAAAGCTTGAACGCGTTGAGACCAAGCTCTACCAGCTCTTCCTCATTGTAAGCAAAGCCGCCGCCTGTACCGCCCAGAGTAAATGCCGGGCGCAGTACTACCGGATAACCAATGCGTTCAGCTGCTTCTTTTGCCTCCTCGATCGAGTATGTAATCTCAGAAGGAATGACCGGCTCGCCAATGGACTGGCACAGCTCTTTAAATAATTCTCTGTCCTCTGCACGCTCAATAGAAGCACTGGATGTGCCCAGCAGCTTTACGCGGCACTCACGCAGAATGCCCTTCTTCTCCAGCTGCATAGCCAGATTCAGACCTGTCTGACCACCAATACCCGGTACGATGGCATCCGGACGCTCATAGCGGATGATCTTTGCGATATACTCCAGTGTCAGCGGCTCCATATAAACCTTATCGGCAATGACCGTATCCGTCATAATTGTGGCCGGGTTCGAGTTGCAGAGAACTACTTCGTATCCCTCTTCCTTCAGTGCAAGACAGGCCTGAGTACCTGCATAGTCAAACTCTGCAGCCTGGCCGATTACGATCGGACCCGATCCGATGATCAAAATCTTCTTAATATCTGTTCGCTTTGCCATTTTCCATGCCCTCCTATATCACGTTTTCATAATAATTTGACAAAAAAAATCCCGGTTTGTGGAAATACTAATACACTCCACAAAAACCGGGAAAAACAGCATCTTTAAAAACACTATTCCATAACGTTTTGTTAAAAAATGAAAAAATAGAAAAAATAAAAGAAACGAAAGAAATAAAACTACACTGATCAAAATGATTCGTTTTGAACTTCATCTGTGTATACATTCTTCCATTCCTCCCTATTTCTTTTTATCCTATCCAGTTTATCGTGAAAATCACACTTTGTCAAGAGCCAAGAGGTATTTCCTTACGCTCTCCCAAGAAACACGCGGAAATCAGACATTAAAAAAAGAGAAGTAAAAACTTCTCTTTTTTCGATATAACTTTTGGGATTCAGCCTCAAGGATTAGAGCTTTGTAACGTTAACAGCGCGAAGCTTCTTGCTGTTCTTCGGATCCTGCTCTGTCTCGAAAGATACTTTCTGACCCTCTTCAAGAGTCTTGTAGCCTTCGCCTACGATTGCGGAGAAGTGTACGAATACGTCATCGCCGCCGTTGTCGTTGGAAATGAAACCGTAGCCTTTCTCTGCGTTGAACCACTTAACTGTACCGTTATTCATGTTGGTACCTCCATTAAAAAATAATAATTTGTTGTTTCCGTACTGCCGCCCTTCAATAAACTCCCCCTAGATTTTGTGGATCTTATCAAAAAAACCCACATACCTCCTAATTCATCGAATGTAACAATGACTTCAGGATGTTGCATGTGAGTTCAATAGTGCATCGGAATCATCTAAACCATATCACACTTTACTTGGACTGTCAATTGCAATTCCGCCCCTTTTTTTACGCAAAATTTACACGACTTTTGTGTAATTCTACCGAAACAATCTGTCCGTATCCGTTACTATTTTACAGTTTTTCCGTGCCGGAACAGCCACTGGACTGAAAAAGAGTGCCACAGACATTACTGCCCGTGACACTCTGAATAAGGTGGCAATATAAATTAACGATAGTATTTTTTAATTCTCTCGTCGTTCTCAAGAACTTTCTTTGCGATTGTGATGAAGTGGAGCTTGAAGTTATCCTCGTTATCGTTTACATCAAGACCTGTGTTGATCTTAACCTGAACCAGGCTGTTCTCAACCTCTTCTACTGTCATGCCGAGCTGCTCTGCTGTCAGGGCAACGTCCTCTTTGCACTTATAGTATTTGGAGAGGACTTTCTTTTCTGTCTCGCTGAGCTGCTTTAATACAGTTCTTGTCAGACGGTCTCCATAATTTACAACCATCTGGTTGATGCTGCTGTAGATTTCCATGCCCATGTACTCAAGAACTACACGCTCTCTCTTGAAAATCTCACCTGCTTTTACAGCATCCTGAGCATTTACATAAGTATGTTTGATTCCTTTGATTCCGCTTTCGATTGTACCGATACCAACACGGATTCTTCTCTCGGATTCGATCTTAGCAACTTCTTCTTTTGCAACTTCTTTTACGCAGTTCTGCAAATCGCGCATAGCTGCTTTATCATGAGTGATTAAAATTACGCACACACCAGAGTCACAAGTAATGATCTGCTTGCTCTCGATTTTCTTGTTGATCTCAGAAAGAGCGATCACAGCCTCAGCAGCCTTTGTAAATTTCTCTCTGTCTTCGAATGTAACTCTCATATCGGACGGATACTGGAAGGAAACTGCCATAAATACGTCCTGATCCACGTCAAAACCGAGCTGTCTGCCAAACTGTTTTACAAGGTCCTCATCCTCGTAGTAACCAATTACGATGTCATTGAAATATGCAGATAATGTGATATCTGTTGTGTTCTTGTTCATAAAATTAACCGCCTTTCAAACAAATGTTTTCGAAAAAGAAAGGTTAATTATATTAAATATTTGTCCGTTTGTCAATAAAAGGAATAGGAAAAAGGCGCTGAAATTATATACAAAATTCAGCGCCTTTTTTTGTTAATATTGTTGGTTCATTTTTCCTGTTATCCACTCTTAGAACATGTCTTTAAGTTCTGCAAGAGTTGTCACGATATAATCCAGATGTACCTCTGTTTTATTCTCCTCATGTTTCGGATTATACCACATGGTATCAATACCGGCATTGTTTCCTCCGCGCATATCGGAGGTCAGAGAATCGCCGATGATCAGCATATGTTCCACATCACGACGGCCCATTTTTTCAAAACAGTACTCGAAAAACTCCGGCTGTGGTTTCTGGGCGTTGGCCTCTTCGGAAATGAAGATTCCGTCGAAGTACTTGTCCAGACCGGATTTCGCCAGACGATTGTACTGAGTCTCTGCCACACCGTTTGTAACGATGTAGAGCGGATATTTTCCTTTCAAATACTCCAGCAGATCGATCGCGCCATCAATGAGAACAGCGCTGGCATTTAAGTACTGGCGGTAAAGATCATCCACTTTTGCGCCGTTGACCTGAATACCGAAATCACCGAAATATTCCTCAAAACGCAGGCTCAGCACCTGATCTCTGGTAATCTCTCCACGCTCTAACGCTTCCCAGTATCTCTTGTTTGTCAGGTGGTATTTATGTTTATTTTCTTCTGTTACCGGAACATCAAAGTGTTTTAACAGACCTTCGATTCCCTCTGCCTCCGCCTTGTCAAAGTCCAGCAGAGTTCCATCTACGTCAAACAATAAAACTTCATACTTTTTCATAATATTATTTATCCTGGTAAACGATCTCGCCGCCGCAGATTGTGTATTTCACACGGCCGTAAAGCTCTGTTCCAAGGAACGGAGTGTTGCAGGACTTGGATGCGATCTCATCCTCAGTTACTGTCCACTT
>JAFUMF010000246.1 GCA_017482945.1 Lachnospiraceae bacterium | reverse complement strand
TCTAATATGTATTATAGCCTTTTGGCATATGGTTTGTAAATAGAAAATCCATATATGGAAAACCAGACCAATTCTGGAATCAATCCACGATTGTATACAAAGATGCGTGTGGTTATATTTTTATAGTGTAGGAAACATGATTCCACATGCAATGGAACGGACTTTATGATATACTATAGGCACGAACGCCTGAAAACCAGGATGAGATAGATGATGATAGGAGCGAATTATGAGAGGTGTAGAGACTAGAATTCAGGAAATCCGCCATAGAATTTTCCGTGAAGTGGCGCGAATGGCGTATCATACCGAGTGGCCGGTAGATAAGAGAATTGAAGAACTGCCATATAAAATTATTCCGGGAGAAGTCGGAAACTACCGGAATGATGTATTTTTAGAGCGTGCGATCGTAGGTGAGCGTTTAAGACTTGCCATGGGACTTCCGTGCAGAAGTGCAGCGGAGCATGCTCCTCTTTCTGACAATATTTCTGATGCGGATAAACCGGAGACTTATTATACTCCGCCGCTTGTGAATGTGATCAAATTTGCCTGCAATGCATGTCCGGAAAAAAAGGTCATGGTGACGGAGGGATGTCAGGGCTGCCTTGCTCATCCGTGTGTGGAGGTCTGTCCGAAAGACGCGGTTTCCATTGACCGTGCGACCGGAAGATCCAAGATCGATCAGGATAAATGCATTAAGTGCGGCCAGTGTGCCAAAGTGTGTGCATACAATGCCATCATTGTTCAGGAACGTCCGTGTGCTGCCGCCTGCGGTGTGAACGCGATCGGCTCCGATGAATATGGAAAAGCGAATATCGATTATGACCGCTGTGTTTCCTGTGGCCAGTGTCTCGTGAACTGCCCGTTTGGTGCGATCGCGGACAAGTCTCAGATCTTCCAGGTGATCCGTGCGATCCAGACAGGCGAGCGCGTGTATGCAGCAGTTGCCCCGGCCTTTGTCGGCCAGTTCGGTCCGAAAGTGACACCGGGAAAACTTCGTGCAGCAATGAAACAGCTGGGATTTGCGGACGTTTTTGAGGTTGCCATCGGTGCGGACCTCTGTGCAGTCCAGGAGGCTGAGGACTTCCTGGAGGAAGTTCCGGAGAAACTGCCGTTCATGGCAACATCCTGCTGTCCGGCATGGTCCATGATGGCAAAGAAATTATTCCCGGAGCAGGCGAAGTGCATCTCCATGGCGCTGACTCCGATGACGCTCACTGCAAGATTGATCAAGCAGCAGCATGAAAATGCCAGAGTCGTATTCGTCGGACCATGCGCAGCGAAAAAGCTGGAGGCTATGAGAAGCGACATCAGAAGTGATGTGGACTTTGTACTGACATTTGAGGAAATGGCCGGCATTTTCGATGCAAAGCATGTGGATATTGAGAACATTGCAGAAGATCCGAATGGTGTCAATGACGCATCTACGGATGGACGTAACTTCGCGGTATCCGGCGGTGTGGCAAAAGCTGTGGTTAACGTGATCGCAGAAAAATATCCGGGCAGAGAAATTAAGGTGGCCAATGCGGAGGGACTTGCCGAGTGCCGCAAGCTTCTGACTCTCGCGAAAGCAGGAAAATATAACGGATATCTTCTCGAGGGAATGGCTTGTCCGGGCGGATGTGTTGCCGGTGCAGGTACGATGCAGCCAATTAAGAAATCCCAGGTTGCCGTGAACCAGTATGCCGCAAAAGCAAATCATAAGACCGCGGATGTGACGGAGTATGTAAAAGAGTTGGACAAACTGGTTGATTAGTGGTATCATAATGATTAGGGAAAACTAACTGACTTTGAAAAGGAGAGAAGTATGGAAAACCTGATTATTATTGCGATTATTGTTGTACTGATCGGCTATGGCGCGATGAAGACGATCAAACATTTTAAGGGTGAAGGCGACTGCTGCGGTGGCGGCGGAAAAACGATCCGTGAAAACAAGAAACTGGATGGACCGAAGCTTGGCGAGAAAGTCGTAAAAGTGGAAGGCATGC
>JAFUMF010000245.1 GCA_017482945.1 Lachnospiraceae bacterium | reverse complement strand
CATCCCAAGATAATGAGCCACCAGACTGCGGATCACTCCGCCATGTGTCACAACAGCGACCGTATCGTAATCATGCTCTGAAATTTCCTTCATCACAGGAAGCACACGTTTTACCACATCTGCAGCACTTTCACCACCTGGATATGCCATGTCTTTTTCCATTTTCGCACGGCCTCGTAAAAAGTCCTCAAAACGGTCTGCAATCACAGAATCAGAGAGTCCTTCCATGTCTCCGAAAGAAATTTCTTTTAAATTTTCACGGATCTCCCGCGGAACCTGCAGTTTTTCATTGATGATATCGGCAGTTTCCACCGCACGGATCAAATCACTGGACCAAACAGCATCCACATGCTCCTTTTTCAGTCTCTCACCGAGAAGCTCTGCCTGACGGCGTCCTTCTTCTGCAAGCGGTACATTTACATTACAAAGCGGACTATTCTGTCTGCCATGTCGGATTAATAAAATTCTCATACGCAATCCTCACCCAACATGATATCGATGATTTAAGATCATGACATCATGTTCAAGTATCCTTCATTAAATTGTCAGTATTTCTGACATTTCATCTCTGCTGGCTACTGCCATATGAAAATCGGATGTACAGTATGGGCATTCTCCCATATCCACTTCCAGACGCACCGTTTCAAAGGCCAGCTCCGGCAGATTATTTTCTTTGCTCAGATGTCCCAAAAGGACATGTTTCATTTTATCATTTAAGATGCAGTTTAAAAGTCGGCCCGCATTCTCATTGGAAAGATGACCGAAATCACCCATGATCCTGCGTTTTAAATAATATGGGTACGGGCCGGTCTCCAGCATCCGAAGATCATGGTTGGATTCCAGAAGCACGGCATCCAGGTCCAAAAGATGGTCAATGGTGTACTGGTTAAAATGTCCAAGGTCCGTAGCAACTGCGACCGACTTATTACCGGACTGAATTCGGTACGCCACAGGGTCTGCAGCATCGTGATCGATGTGGAACGGAAGAATATCCATATCTCCCATGGTAAGCCGTACGTCCGGGAGTAACGGCTTCAACAGCTCTTCATCGTACTCTCCAAGTCCTTTCGCCCGTCTGATTTCCCTCAAAGTCCCTTCTGTCGCATAAATCGGAATCTCATATTTCCTCGCAAGAACCCCAAGACCCTTGATATGATCCGAATGTTCGTGGGTAATACAGATCGCAGACAGTTCCGTTGGTTTTAACCCCAGCTCAAACAGTCCTTTTTCAATTTTTTTCGCACTGATTCCTGCATCGATCAGAACATGGGTATTTTCTGTCCCGGCATAAATGCAGTTCCCACTGCTGCCGCTGGCAATGCTAACAAATCTCATGTCCCAAAATCTCCTTCAGCTGCATTTTTGTATCTTCTTCCGATCCATTATTATCAATGACACGGCCGCAGCGGTTTCTGTACTCGTCCTCAGAATCCTGCTGTGCGATAATACTCTCGCATTTCTCTCTTGTATAGCCTCGGCTCTCCATCAGTCGTTCGATGCGGTTCTCTTTCGTTGTGTACACATACCACATCTCATCAAACAGCCCTTTGGGAGCGGTATCAAACACGGCCGCCTCCACGATCACAAGCATTTCCTCACACTGCGTCGCCTCCGCCTCAATCGTCTCCCAGACCATCGGGTGGATGATGCTGTTCATGGTCTTTAATGCCTCATTATCGTGGAAAATAAGTTCTGCCAGTGCCTTACGATCCACAGAACCATCGTCGCGGATAAAGGAAGTTCCCAGGGCATCAATCACCCGCTTCAAGCCTTCCATCCCCGGCTCCATCAGATCATGTGCCACCAGATCAGCCAGAATCACTCTGGCACCGAATGTATCTCTCAAAATCCCAAGAACACTGCTTTTTCCGGCTCCGACACCGCCAGTGATTCCTATGATTTTCTTCTTATTGTTCTTCATCTTCTATTTTGCCTCAAACCAATTCTTTCCATCGTGCATGTCAATTTCCAGATCCACCTTCATCTGAACGGCCTGGCTCATCTCCTCTGCAAGAATCTTCTTCACTTCCTCAAGTTCCGGAATGAAGGTTTCGATCAGAAGTTCATCGTGAACCTGTAAGATCAGACGAGATTTCAGTCCCTCTGCACGAAGTCTCTTATCCACACGGATCATGGCGATTTTGATGATATCAGCGGCCGTTCCCTGAATCGGGGAGTTCATGGCAACGCGTTCACCAAAAGAACGCTGCATGAAATTCGCAGATTTCAGCTCCGGAACCGGACGTCTTCTTCCGAACATGGTGGTCACATAGCCCTGTTCCTTCGCATCTGTCACCAGCTTATCAAGGAATTCCTTGACCTGTGGATAAGTTTCAAAATATTTATTGATATATTCTAGCGCCTCTTTTCTGGAAATACTGAGGTCCTCGCTGAGACCAAAGGCGCTGATTCCATAAACAATGCCAAAGTTCACTGCTTTCGCATTTCTTCTAAGAAGCGGTGTTACTTCCTCCAGCGGTACATGGAACACCTGGGACGCTGTGATCGCATGGATGTCCTGGGCGCTTCGGTACGCCTCGATCAGTCTTGCATCATCAGACATGTGGGCCAGAACACGAAGTTCGATCTGGGAATAGTCCGCATCCAGGAACACATAACCATCTTTCGGCACAAACACCTTTCGGATCTCTCTTCCCAACTCCATGCGGACCGGAATGTTCTGAAGGTTCGGTTCTGTACTGGAAAGTCGTCCGGTGGCGGTAATGGTCTGGTTGAAACGGCTGTGGATTCTTCCGTCTTCACCGATGTAGTTTCCAAGACCGTCCGCGTAGGTGGAATTTAATTTTGTATACTGGCGGTAATCCAGGATTTTCCGGATCACCGGATAATCCGGTGCCAGCTTTTCAAGCACATCTGCGGCAGTGGAATAACCGGTCTTTGTCTTCTTTCCGCCTTTGATCTGCATCTTTTCAAAAAGGATCTCGCCCAACTGCTTTGGAGAATTGATATTGAATTCGCAGCCGGTCATGTCCCAGATTTCCTTTTCCAGAACAGTGATCTGTGCCTTCAGCTTCTCGCCGTATGCTTTCAGCTCTTCTTTTCTTACTGCGATACCTTCTTCTTCCATATGATAGAGAGCATAAATGATCGGAAGCTCCATGGTAAGATAAAGTTCCTTCATCTCTTCCTCATCCAGCTTCTCCATCAGCGGTTTTCCCACCATGTAAGCCACATAGGCCATGTAACCGGCACATGTTCTGAACGCTTCTTCCTCGTTTTCCCATGCCGAAGCAAAGGTCATCTTCTTTAAAAGGTCCGCCTTCGACGGCACAGTCAGTCCAAGATAATCCCTGGCAAGGTCATCGTACTCGTAAGTATCCTTTAGTGGGTTTAAAAGATAAGCCGCCACTCCTGCATCATAGACCACATGGTCGTAACCCAGGTCCATGAATGGCAGCTGGCTCTTTAAGTCAAGGACCCAGACATGTCCACTCTTGCAAAGTTTTTCCAGTTCTCCTGCCAGATACTCCCCGGTCATAAATCCAGACACAGGAAGAATATAGCTGCACTCGTCCTTAAACATCAAAGCAAGACCAGATACCGATGTTCCATCAACGAGCAGCTGCGCTCCAACATGGTCCGCCTTCGAAGCCTCTGTAAAAAGTTCTCCTGCCTCAATAAAGTCTGTAACGATCGTAAACACATGCTGTTTCGCTTCTTCATTCTTCACATGAGCACCAAATTTAGCCAACATAGACTTAAACTCCAGGCGGCTCATGTATTCATATGCTTCTTTTGTATATAAATCGCCGATTTTCGCGTCTTCCACTTTAAAATCAATCGGCGCTTCAATGCAGATTTTGGCCAGTGCATAAGAAATATCCGCCAGCTCCTTGTTCTCTTCCAGAGATTTCTTCGCCCTCGGCGGTTTTACTTCGTCCAGATGCTCATAGACACCCGAAACACTTCCAAACTGGAGGATCAGATTGGTCGCAGTCTTCTCACCGACAGATGGAACACCAGGAATATTATCAGAGGTGTCACCCATCAGTGCCTTCACATCGATGAACTGCTCCGGAGTTACCTGGTACTCTTTTACCACATCTTCCGGATAATAATTGTGCACTTCTGTGGTTCCGCGGCTTGTTTTCGGAATGCTGATCTTAATGTGAGCATCAGAAAGCTGCAAAAGATCTCGGTCGCCAGACACGATCGTGACCTCAAGGCCTTCGGCCTGCGCTCTCTTTGCCGCAGTTCCCAGCACATCATCCGCCTCATATCCTTCTTTTGTAAGGATCGGGATTCCCATGGCTCCAAGAACTTCCTTCATAAGCGGTACCTGTTCATGAAGCTCCGCCGGCATTGGCTTTCTTGTTCCCTTGTATTCGTCGAACATTTTATGACGGAACGTCGGCGCCTTCAAGTCAAAGGCAACAGCAAGATAATCCGGCTTCTCCTCGTCCAGAAGCTTAAATAAAATATTCAAAAAACCATAGACAGCATTTGTGTGCAGACCCTCCGAATTTGTCAGGTTCGGAACGCCATAGAACGCACGATTTAAAATACTATGTCCATCAATCAAAACCAGTTTTTCCATCATTCACTCCAACTCTCAGTCCCATGGACTTTCACTAATAACAACTTTTTAGAAAAATAAGAAACCTGCCTGATGCCAGATCCGGATCTGAAGCATCACAGCAAGAAGGAGCCACATTGACATCAGCGTGCTCACTGCATATTTCGTTATCTGGAATACTGAAAATCGCTGTAATTCCCGTGCTGAGCTTTCTAATTTTCTCATTAGATCACCGACGATATCGTAGGTTGCATCGTCCTCATCTAATTTTTTAAGGCCCACGTCCACCATATAGTGGATTTCCAGTTCCTCCATACAATTATCACAGGATTCCACGTGATCTAAGAAATCATCCAGTTCATCGATTGTAAGTTCGTCATGGATATAGGAAACTACCATTTTTTCAGCTTCTCTG
>JAFUMF010000244.1 GCA_017482945.1 Lachnospiraceae bacterium | reverse complement strand
TAACAATCAAAGATACAAAGAAGAAACGCGAAATCATCGTTACTGATCCGGAGACAGGTAACTCCAAGACTTACCTGATTCCGTACGGTTCCAGAATCAAAGCTCTGGACGGTCAGGTACTTGAGGCTGGTGACGTTCTTACAGAAGGTTCCATCAACCCGCATGACCTCTTAAAGGTTAAGGGCGTTCGTGCAGTACAGGATTACATGCTCCGCGAGGTACAGCGTGTATACCGTCTCCAGGGTGTAGAAATCAACGATAAGCACATCGAGATGATCGTACATCAGATGTTAAAGAAGATCCGTGTCGAAGAGAGCGGTGACTCTGATGTATTACCGGGAACATCCATGGACGTTCTCGACTTCAACGAGATGAACGAAGCTCTCATCGCAGAAGGCAAAGAGCCGGCAGAAGGTAAGCAGGTAATGCTCGGTATCACAAAGGCATCCCTTGCTACAGACTCCTTCTTATCCGCAGCTTCCTTCCAGGAGACAACAAAGGTTCTGACTGAGGCAGCGATCAACGGTAAAGTTGACCACCTGATCGGTCTGAAAGAAAACGTTCTGATCGGTAAGCTGATCCCGGCTGGTACAGGTATGAAACGTTACCGTGGTATCAAGCTCGGCACAGATGAAGTGATCGAAGAGGCTGAGGAAATCGTTACAGATGTGATGATGGAAGACGCTCCGATCGGAGAGGCTGAAGAAATCATCTTAAACGAAGACGATTTACAGGACAATGCGTAATTAGTATAAAAAACAGCGAGGGATGAATAAATCCCTCGCTGTTCTAGTATTATGGTAGTTAGAGAAACACAACTGAAGTTAGAAGAAGGCAACTGTGTATGATTACATTATTATCGCGACTTTTTATTAAAAACAGAGAACAAATGGAAAATCAGGAAGTCCGCCGCGCGTACGGAATGCTCTGCAGCATTGTGGGAATTGGTCTGAACGTACTTCTGTTTATCGGTAAGTACGTGGCAGGCGTGCTCAGTGGTTCTATCGCGATCACGGCCGATGCATTCAACAATTTATCGGATGCCGGCTCCTCCGTGATCACGCTGGTGGGATTTAAATTCTCAGGCATGAAGCCGGATAAAGACCATCCATTTGGTCATGGAAGAATTGAATATCTGTCAGGACTTGGCGTGGCCATGCTGATCATCCTCATGGGATTCGAACTTTTCAAATCCTCCGTGGGAAAGATTCTCCATCCAGAGCCGGTAGAAGCCGGAATCGTTCCGGTCGTGATCCTTCTTGTATCTATCGGTGTGAAACTGTACATGGGATTTTACAACCGCTCCATCGGAAAAAAGATCGAGTCCGAGGCGATGAAAGCCACATCTACAGACAGCTTAAGTGATTCCGTGGCCACATCAGCAGTTCTGATTTCCATGCTGGCTTCCCATACCACCGGAATACAGATCGACGGCTGGTGCGGATGCGTAGTCGCAGCGCTGGTCCTTTTTGCCGGATATAATGCGGCGAAAGACACCTTAAACCCTCTGCTTGGCGGTCCGCCGTCCAAGGAATTCGTAAAAGAAATCAGAAACATCGTGATGTCGCATCCGGAAATTATCGGTATCCATGATCTTGTGGTCCATGATTACGGTCCGGGAAGACGCATGGTCTCTCTCCACGGAGAGGTACCAGCCAACGGTGATATCATTGCTCTTCATGATCTGATCGATCATATCGAAAAGGAACTGGAAGAAAAGCTGGGATGCGAGGCGGTGATCCATATGGATCCGCTGGAAACGGACAATGAAAAGATCACAGAGATGAAGCATGAACTGCTGACCTACATCAACTCAGAACTTCCGGGCGTTTCCATCCACGATTTCCGCATGGTCCAGGGACCGACCCACACCAATCTGATTTTTGATGCAGTGGTTCCTTATGGATTCAGTATGACCAATGAGGAAGTGCAGGAAGCGCTGGAAAAACTGGTGTTGAAGCACTGGGAGAAGTGCTTTGCGGTGGTGCATGTGGAGCAGTCGTATATATAATATAGAAGAAACCATATCAGGAAGTCATTCCGGAGAAATCTGGCTATGGCTTCTTTTTTATTGAGAAACGCGTATAAATATGGTATGATGAACAAAGAATGAACACAAAACGAACATATGACAAACTTTGGAGGCGTAAATGATGGAAGACAAGAAATTTAACGTGCTGAATCCGGATGAGTACCTTGCAAACAATCCGTTCATGCAGCACAATCATATGTATATTACAGAAATCGGCACTGAGTGCAGCGAGATCCGCATGGAAGTACATCCGGACGGACTGAATATTATGGGACAGGTCCACGGCGGACTGCTTTATTCCCTGGCGGACGTGGTGACCGGTTTGACGGCCCGCGCAGATGGAAGAAAATATGTGACACAGAGTGCTCATGTAAACTTCATCGGAAATGTATCTGAGGGTACGATCATCGCGAAGGGTGTTCTGGTGAGACGCGGACGTTCTATCACGATCGTGCGTGGTATCGTTACAGATGCAAACGGAAAACTCCTGCTGGAGACAACCGTTGATATGTTCTGTCTGAACAAATAAGAGAGCAGGATAATACGGAAACGTGGAAAATATATGGTTTTTGCGCTCCCGCTGATATGAGGATTTGGGCTGGGAACAGCCCGTGGGGGAAAAGTACTTATGACAAATATTATAGTAACATTACTTGCGAGCCTTGTTGGAGGCATGCTGTTTTTTAAATTGAAGGTTCCAGGAGGCGTTCTGGTCGGAGGTATTATCGGTACAACGATTCTTTCCATGACGGCCGGAATGGCGGAGATGCCATACACGGCAAGACTGATCGCGCAGATCATCGCAGGTGCTTTTATCGGAAGCTCTGTTGACCGGGATGACCTGAAGAAAATGAAGACCATTTACAAGCCGTTCCTGATTGTGATGGCATCCCTTTTGGTAGTCAATCTTGTGGCGGGAACGCTGGTCTATCTATGTAGTCCGTTGGACAGACTCACAGCATTCATGTGCTGTGTTCCGGGCGGAATGAGTGATACTCCGCTAATTGCATCGGAACTTGGCGCCCAGATGCCGCCGGTTGTTATCATGCAGTTCGTGCGTATGGTCGTGGGAGTCGGAGTATTCCCGGGTCTGATTTTATATGTGACGAAAAAAGAGGGCGAGACAGTCGTAGAAAAGAGCGAGGCTGGCACACAGGAAAAGAAAGCAGTCAGCTCAACAGCTCTCTCGATTGGTTCCTTGCTGTTCGCAGGTGTGTGCGGTGTCATCGGAAGAAAACTCGGTGTCCCGTCCGGCGCGCTCCTGTTTGCGATCCTTGCAATTCTGGGATTGAAGCTGGCAGGCGTTCCGATCGTCTATCCGAAATGGATCAAGCGCGCGGCTCAGGTACTGAGTGGCGCATACATAGGATGTTCCGTAGGTCTGGATACGCTGTATATGCTTCCGTCACTGATCCTTCCGGCATTGATCATTGTCGGTGTCTACATGATCAACGCATTTATCACCGGAAATATCATTGCTAAGACCTGCGGCATCAGCAGACGCGAAAGTATGTTGATGGTAACACCGGCCGGTGCGACTGACATGGCGCTGATCTCCGCCGATATCGGAGTCAACAGCCCGAATCTGATCGTACTTCAGATCGTCAGAATGCTTACGGTAATCTCAATTTTCCCGAATATGGACCTTCTCATCGTGAATTTACTGGATAGTTAAGGGAAAAATAAAACGAGACAACTTATCCGGGCGTGTCATGGCGAAAAAACCTTGTATTTTTAAGGAAAATTTGAAGTTTTTCCTTGACAGCCGAAAAAAGTGTGTATATAATAATGGGGCGTGCTTGGGGTACGCCCCGTTTTTTGTTGAACAAAAACACGCACAAGGCTGAACAAGCAGCAACCGAACAGTCAATATCACAGGAGGTGAAAAGAATGCCAACATTTAACCAGTTAGTAAGAAAAGGTAGAGAGACATCTGTTAAGAAATCCACAGCTCCGGCTCTTCAGAAAGGATACAACTCCCTTCACAAGAAAGCTACAAACGTTTCCGCTCCGCAGAAGAGAGGTGTTTGTACAGCTGTTAAGACTGCAACTCCGAAGAAGCCGAACTCCGCTCTTCGTAAAATTGCCAGAGTTCGTCTTTCCAATGGTATCGAGGTTACAAGCTACATTCCGGGTGAGGGTCACAACCTTCAGGAGCACTCCGTAGTGCTTATCCGTGGTGGCCGTGTTAAAGACCTTCCGGGTACAAGATACCACATCATCAGAGGTACTCTTGATACTGCAGGTGTAGCTAACAGAAAACAGGCTCGTTCTAAATACTGTGCTAAGAGACCGAAAGCTAAAAAGTAATCGATAACACGATTAGACACTAATTGGACCCACTAACGGGAGTAAAATGGAAGCGGGGTAAGACCCACGCAATTTTAGTGCCGGTGATATTTGGCCTGTAAGGTTGCAGGATATAGATAGAAATCCGAGCGCGAACACATTTTATGGAAACATGTGAGTACCGATGAATTGATTATTGCAGTGAACGGCTTTTTCATGGGGCGAACGCCCTTCATGAGCAAGC
>JAFUMF010000243.1 GCA_017482945.1 Lachnospiraceae bacterium | reverse complement strand
TTTGATCACGTCACAGTGGTCGTTAGCAAGTTTTACGAACTCACGACGAACTGCTCTGGATTTATTGTAAACTTTGATAGCATTCTGGATATCATCGTTTGTGATTTCCTTACCAGCGATCTTCTCAAGTTCCTTCTTAACGTTTGTATACTGGTCAATTGTGAACTGAAGACCCCAGGAAGCGAAACGGTTCTGCGGATGAGCTAAGAAGATAACCGGCATCTTGTCGCCCATGGAAACGCGGAAGTTCTGGGACATCGGACGGAGTGTATCACAGATTGTTGGTGTGATAATACCGTCTAACTGATCCATTGTTCCATCAAGGAGCATCTCAAGTGCTAACTGAGCGATTGTGCAGTAGAATGTTGCACAGTACTCTTTTGCACGGCTGATGTTCTTTGTGTTGGAACCCCACATACCCATCGGTACTAAACCAGCTGCATAAACTAACTCTTCCGGAGCGTAGTACGGTAAAACACCGATTACTTTTTTGCCCTGTGCCTTAAAATTCTCAAGCTGCTGCTTCGGGCTGGAAGCAACTGCCTTAAATTCATCTAATAATACCTGAATACTCATTTGCTTATGCCTCCTTTGCCTGTCTGTTAGCTTCCATTGCCTCTACAAGACCCTGTACACGTGTCTCGTACTGTGCGGCATTGAAGTTACGCGGGTCAGCCTGGTCACCATCAAATCCTGCACACGGGATGCCCAGATCTGCTGTGAAACGACGCTGCATCTCTGCCATATAACCGGACCACGGCTTACAGCTTCTGTTGTAGTGAACAAGAACGCCGTCAACCTGGTTGTCAACGCAGATGCCTTCACGCCAAGCAACACCCTGCTCGATACATACAGAGTTCGGAGCTTTACAGTAAGCACGAACCATCTCGTCCATACCATTGTATACGAAACCGAATGCCGGAGCGTATACTACAGCTGTTACGTTAACGCCATGCTCTTTTAACGGTTTGAACAGTGCCGGAAGTTTTGGCCAGCACGGAATACCCTCGAACATTACACGGTAGTTCTCCGGGAACGGACATGTGGACTCAAGATCCTTGATCTGCTGCTCAAGGTCCTCAGCAAGAAGCTCGAATGCCTCAGCTGCCTCTACTCTTGCACGTGCTGTTACAACGTCAGCCATGTGGTTGAAGAGGTCGAAACCGGAGTACGGAGCCGGTTTGTACTGTAAGTAGTCACAAACCTTTAACCAAGCTTTTGCTGTACGGTTTGCGTTCGCGCAAGCCTGCTCGAATTTCTTCTCGTCGAATGTCTTACCTGTGATCTCCTCGAGCTGCTTGATTGCTGCATCGAACTGACCACGGATATATGCTACATAAGTATCATCAACTTCTACTGTGTTGTTGTACGGGATATCGATCATAACAAGCGGAATGTTATGCATACGAGCGATATTCTCGTACCATTTTGTCATACAGTTACAGATGTTGTTACAGCAAAGAACGAAGTCCGGCTGCGGGATCTGCATCTGACGGATCGGGGAAATAGCGTTCAGAGCGCGCTCTTTCTCGATACCCTCCGGCATAGCATTGATTTCGTTTAAGTCAACGAGCTCAATGTACGGAGTCTGTGTTTTCGGATCTTTTTTCGGCTTGCCTGTAGCTTCATCGATAACAACTTTACCTTCAGCATCCTTTAACGGTTTGCCTGTGGACGGATCGATGATGAATTCGCCTGTTTCCTTGTCATATTTACGACCTGCTCTCTTACCTGCAGAGTAAGCGAGGGAGATACGTGCGTAACCGCAGATATCGTTGTCGTAGCCAAGGTCCTCAGCTGCCTGACAGAGTAACTCACCGTAACGGTTCGCAGCGATACCAGCAGCCTGGTTCTCCGGATACATTACATTAAGATCAAATGCAGCTGCAAGCTCACACGGGAACTTGGAAGAAGACCAACCTACAAGTTTGCCTTCCTTTTTAGCTTCACGCGCATCTTTGTGAACATCATCAACTACTTTACGAAGCGCGAGAACACCAGGGGTAACTTTTTTCACCAGCTTAACTGGTCCAGCATAATTTGCCATAATTATCCTCCACCTTCTTTTGACCGGAGCCATCTCTCCGATCATTTATTTTGAAAAGTTTAAAACTTCTCTGGTCTTATTTTCTACTTGCTACCTGATGTGCATATAATGCGGCACCAAGAGCACCGTTGTACTGGGTAAGCGGGGATGTGTGGATCGGGCATCCGAGCTGTTTCTCGAGTGCAGTCACAATACCGCTGTTCTGTGCAACACCACCTGTCATTACAACATCCGGAACAATTCCTACGCGGTGTGCAAGTCCAGTTACACGACCGGCAACAGAACGATGGATACCATCGATGATATCGCACTTATCTGTGCCCATAGCCAGCTGGCTGATTACTTCACTTTCTGCGAACACTGTGCATGTGGAGCTGATACCAACTTCCTTTGTGGACATCGCGCCGAGTCTTCCGAGGTCCTCAACTTTCACTTCCAGTACACGTGCCATTACGTCCAGGAAACGTCCTGTACCTGCAGCACACTTGTCATTCATCTGGAAGTTTACCATTGCACCGTTTTCGATGTGAAGAACTTTTACGTCCTGACCGCCGATATCGATCACAGTATGAACATTCGGGAACAGGAAGCAGGCGCCTTTCGCATGACAGGAAAGCTCGCTCATCTGCTTATCCGCAATTCCCGCAAGGGAGTTACGGCCGTAACCGGTCGCAAGAGTATAATTAATATCCTCTTTCTTCATACCTGCCTCGGCAAGTACAGCTTCAATGGCACGCTGCGGTCCGGTCGTACCGGTTCCCACGTCAACGAGGGATTTTGCAACGATTTCTTTGCCATCTTTTAAGATAATACATTTGGACGCAGTGGAACCAACGTCGATTCCCAATGTATAAATTGCGCTCATAATAACCTCCGGGTTCTTCCTATTATATCTTTCCATACCTTACTATTATACCACACTGTAGTGTGATACTGCAAGTTCTAACAAACATACAAAAGGATGGAAATAAAGATACAAAAGTACAGAAATACAATATTATCCAGACCGGAGAAATCTCCCCGGCCTGGATCTATTTTAGAAATTATTATAACCTTTGGTTAATTATTTCTTCTCGTATGTGATGAACTCACGGCAAGCACGCGGTGTTACCATCTGGTGCATCGGGCAGATGCTCTTCGGATTCTGGTAAACTGCCTCTGTGAATGCCTGGATATACGGACGAAGCTCTGTCATATCAACAACTTCATCAACCATACCCATCTTAGCACAGTAAGCCGGACGGGACTTATCTGTGTAGAGCTGGATCATCTCGTTCATCTTGTCGATGATCGGAGTCATATCTTCGCCAGCCTTGCTAGCTTTAACAAGCTTTCTGGAGTACATAGCGTTAGCAGCTGTTTCACCCGGCATTACGTAGTACTCACAAGCAGCTGTACCGATGGAGTAAGCGTTTGTGTTGTTACCCTGCGGGCCGCCAAGTACGTAGTGAGCAGCAGCAGATGCCTTACGAAGTGTTACCTGTAAGGACGGAAGACCGTTGGACTCGATGGAGTAGATCAGGGACTGACCTAAGCCAAGTAACTCAGCCTTCTCTGCGTCATCGCCTACGTCGATACCTGTTGTATCCTGTAACCAGATGAGCGGGATTCTATCACGTCCGCAAAGAGTTACGAACTCGTTCATCTTTACGAGACCCTGACGGTATAACTTACCACCTGTTGTAGCCGGGGAGTTCTTGTACTCCGGATAGTTGAACAGGATACCCTGAACGTTAGCGATAACACCAACAAGGAGACCGTTCACTTTTGCAAGGCCTGTTACCATCTCCGGACCATAGCCCTTCTTGTACTCGTATAACTGGGAACCGTCGAAGAGACGAGCGATTACTTCGTATACGTCGTACGGCTGTTTGCCGTTAAGCGGAATGAGGCTGTAGAGGTCCTCTGCCGGATATAACGGAGCTTTCTGCTCGTCTACACGGAAGAACTCTAAGTTGTAAGCCGGAAGGTAGCTGATGTATTTCTTGATACCTTCGATTACACCGTAATCATCAGCATAAACCTCACGGAAGAAACCTGTCTCATCATAGTGAACCGGAACGGAACCCGGAGCCGGAACTTTGTTCTTGCTGTTTTCGATCTGTGCAGCAACGATCTGGTCAGCTGCTTCTTTGTCGATGTAACCCTTCGGGTTCATACCGGAAAGGATACCAGCGCCGCCTACTGCCATGTTAGCCTGGCTGTGAGCGATCAGGATTGTCGGGGAGATGGAGTGATATCCGCCACCTGCCGGGTTTGTACCGTAGATACCAACGATTACCGGGATACCTAACTGGTTAAGCTCAGCATTACGGAAGAACGGTGTACCGCCGCCACGTCTGTTCGGGTAAACTTTATCCTGATACGGGAAGTCAACGCCTGCACAGTTTAATAAGTAAACAAGCGGAATGTTCATCATCTTAGCAGCATCGGAGCAACGGATCAGGTTCTCAGCCTGGCCCGGTTCCCATGTACCAGCCATCTTCTTGTTATCGGAAGCTACGATGTAAACCCACTTGCCACCAACACGGCCAAGACCGTTGATGATGTTTGCGGAACCCATCTTGTTATCTTCCGGGTTGAAAAGGCTGTTTAACGGGCAGAATGTACCAGCATCAACAAGTGCGTTGATTCTCTGCATAGCGGATAACTGGCCTCTCTCGTTTAACTTCTCTTCTGTTGTGATACCTTTTGCAAGGATCTCTTCGATCTTAGCGTGGATATCTTTCTCGATTTCTTTTAATGCTTCAGCGTTTTCAGCTTTAACATTTACTAACGGTTTGCCGATTGTCGGCATTTCCTGGAAATATTTCGGCATGGAATAGAATCCCATTGTTTCTTCCTCCTCAAATACACATACACCCAGGTTCGGCAACCATCCCATTACAGCTGCCGAACCCTACGGGAGTTACTTGTTTCTTAGTATGTAGTCAAATCGTTATTAAGATACGAAAATTATCTTAACTCCGGCGGAACCTGAATGAATGCCTGGCCCGGATCGATCTCCTCACGGATCATGCGGATAACTTCCGGATCCGGAGTCGGTAACTCAACAGCTTTGGATACATCGATATCAAAACCTGTGTTCTCCTGAACCATCTCCGGAGTAACGCCTTTGTAGTAACCAGCGAGGTACATTCTCTTTGTCTCTTCATCGAACTTCATAAGACCAAGGTCTGTAACTACTGCGATCGGTCCACGGTTGCCCGGAAGACCTTTCTTCTCACGTCCGCCAGGGCCATCGATCCAACCCGGGGATGTAACATAGTCGATCTTCTGCATGAATCTTCTCTTCTCATGCTGGATCATGATGATTGTGTTGTTGAATGTAGCGATAGCGTTAGCACCGCCGGAACCTGTGAAACGTGTCTTCGGGTTGTGGTAGTCACCGATACATGTGGAGTTTACGTTACCGAACGGGTCGATCTGAGCGCCGCCGATGAAAGCAACGATACGCTCATTGTTGTGTAACCAGTCGTTTGTCTCGAAACCGATGAAACGGATATTCGGCCACTGGCAGCCGCAGTGTGCCATGAAACGAAGGTCACCTACGGAACGCGGAACCTCGATCGGGTCACAGTCCATAAGACCAGACTCAACGATAAGGTTACACTTCGGTGCGAATAATCTCTTAGCTACAGATGCGCCGATAAGCGGAAGACCTGTACCTACGATTGCGATATTATCGTTTGTGATGCACTGTGCAAGTGTGATTGCCTGCATCTCTTTATTAGTATACTTTGTGTAGTCAGCCATGATTAATCCTCCTTGCTTACATCTGTTGCGTAGCCGTAGCCGTCAGATACTTTTAACTTAAGGAGACGGTTGATACCGATCTTCTCAAGGAACTCAGCATGATCTTTACAACCGTAAACATACTCGTTTAAGAATGCCTTGAAGTCTTCTTCTGTCTTAGAAGCTGCGCCATACATCTTTAAGTAAGCGTTGTCATAGTCATAGTAATTATAGCACTGTGTCGGGAATGCACCGTACGGTACATGGCAAACAGCGTCAACTGCGAAGCACGGAATCTTTGTAGCCTGCGGATCGCGGCGGATGATTTCGTTGCTTACAAGCTCTTCGCAAGTAACGATAACTTTCTTAGCTGCTACTGCGATATCGATGTCATGGAACTCATCGCCCATAAGGATACATGTTCCATCCGGAGATGCCTTCTGAACATGGATGATCGCTGTGTCAAGCTTCGGAACCGGAAGACAAACTGTCATCTCGCCCGGAGCAAATGGGTTCTCCATGTAAACGAACTTGTCGTTCGGGAGTTTCTCGATTGTTTCACGAACTTCTTTGCTGATTCCCCACTCGTCAACAAGACCGGAACCGATCATGAAGCGTACCGGTAAGAACGGAAGTCCTAAAGAAGATGCATGTAACATGTACATGATAGCATCCTGGGAGTAGTCCTCGTAAATTAATTCGCCGGACTCGATTTTCTTACGGAAACGACGGGAAACGTTAGTAACACCGGAGTCAGCGGTATAGCAGTTGATGTAAGCTTTTACACGATCTTCACCGATCATCATATCCCAGTCAGAACCAGCCGGACCAGCATAAGCGATGAAATCTTTTTTGCCCTGACGAAGAATCTCGTAAACAGCAGCCATTGGTTTTTTGTTGGTTGTAAAGCCACCGAAGGAGATAGCATCGCCATCAGCTACAAACTTAGCAACCGCTTCTTGTAATGTCATAACTTTATTAGCCACAATAAAGCCTCCTTAAAAATATTTTTAGGCCCGCCCGCCATTCATCAGCGGGCAAGCACTTAGATACATTTGTAAATCAATTCAAGTAAGCCGGACTTATTCTCTTCTACATTAAAAATGGGAAGTCATTCAGCTCATTCAGGCCAGTGCGGCAGAACCTGATCAAGCTATAACTTAATTAGTTTAATGTAACAAGAGCCTGGCCAGCCTCTACGCTGTCACCAGCATTTACGTTGATGGATGCAACTGTACCAGCTGCCGGAGCAACGATCTCAGTTTCCATCTTCATAGCTTCCATAACAACTACACACTGACCAGCAGATACTGCATCGCCAGCTTTCACGTCGATACGGAGAACTTTACCCGGCATCGGAGCTTCTACAACCTGAGCGCCTGCTGCTGCCGGAGCTGCTGCTACTGGTGCCGGAGCCGGTGCCGGAGCTGCTACTGGTGCCGGAGCTGGAGCCGGTGCTGCTACTGGTGCCGGTGCCGGAGCTGCTGCTACTGGAGCCGGAGCTGGTGCTGCGATAATCGGAGCAGATGCAACTGCTGCAGCGCCTCTGTCAAGCGGTCTATAGCTGTCTACTCTCTCGATTTCGATCTCATATTTTTTTCCATTTAATGTTGCTACGTATTTCATATTGAACTACTTCCTTTCCTTTTCCATATTTGTTTGTTTTGACTTTACAGTTCTCTGATACTTACGACGCGAATCTCTTCTCCTGACAATCTTGCTTCCTCCTTGATTGCCGCGAGAAGCACTGCGTAAGATTCCTCATCAATCGCCGGAACAGGAGCAGCAACCGGAGCTGCCTTCGCAGTAACATCCTTAGCACCACGTCCATTGGATTTGAAATAGTAGAAAGCCACAAACACAAGCAGAGCCACTAAAAGAATCAGCGCACCTACACCCGGACTATCAAGAGAAAATCCTGTTAAAAACATATACTCACCGCACCTCCTTCGTTTCGTTCCATTTAGAAACTTCCATATCTAAATTCCGCATTGTGGAATGGATTCCATATTTTTGTCAGCGCATAAGGGTGCCTGACCAAAAAACACCCATATCTAGACATACCATATGTAATTATCCACAATATCTTAGTTGAAGTATAGCAGTTTTCAAATAAAAAGTCAACAAACCATATAGAAAAAAGAAATCGATTTAACACGTCCTTTACCACCCTTTTCACTTAATTTTCTAAAGTCATTTTTCGTTTCAAAATTATTTCTTTAAGCCCACATTGACACCTCTCACGTCTTATAATACAATATTAGTTAAGGCTTATACCGAAAGGAGAAAGGTATTATGAGAAAAATCAATAAAGTTACTCTGATTGGTCTTGGTGCGATGGGTGTTTTCTTTGCCCCAAGAATTTCTGAAAAACTCGGTGCCGGATTCCGGATCCTTGCCAGTGGTGCAAGAAAAGAGCGCCTGCAGCACAAGGGCGTGACTGTCAACGGAATCAACTACCATTTCCCGATCATCACTCCGGAGACAGAAGGTGACCCGGCTGATCTGGTGATCATCGCAGTAAAAGGTTATGATCTTCCGCAGGCGATTCAGGATATTAAAAATCAGGTTGGCCCTGACACAATTATTCTCTCCGTCTTAAATGGTGTGGAGAGTGAAAAACAGGTCGCTGAAGTTTACGGCTGGGAGCATATGCTCTACTCCTACATGCGTGTCAGCATCGTTATGAAGGACGGTAAGACCGATTTCAATCCGGAGCTCGGTGTCATCCGTTTCGGTGATGCGAAGAATGATCCTGAAAACCTTTCCGAAAACGTTCTGGCTGTCAAAGAGCTGTTTGACACATGCGGAATCAAAAATAAAGTGGACGAGGACATGTTAAAAGGTATCTGGTTCAAGTTTATGTGCAATGTGGCTGAAAATATGACATGTGCCATGTTCGGAGTTCCATTCGGTGCGTTCCAGAAGAGCGATGACGCGAATTATTTCAGAAACGCAGCCATGTGGGAAGTGATCCACATCGCAAATAAGCTTGGCGTTGATATCGGCCAGAATGAGATCGACCGCCAGAACCATACTTTGGGACGTATTCCGTACAACAACAAACCGTCCACATTACAGGATCTGGAGAATGGAAAACATACAGAAGTTGACATGTTCGCAGGCACAGTCGTGAGACTTGGTAAAGAGCTTGGTGTCGAGACACCGATCTGCGAGATGTTCTATCATGGCATCCGTCTTGTTGAAGCAAGATTATTTGGCGAAGTTTAAACATTAAGACCCACTTGTGCAGGATTTAAAATCCCGAACGCACAAGCGGGTCTCGCTATTTCTCTCATCAAGTTTCTTATGGCTCACATCCGGGCCCATCATTCATCCCAGACGATCAGATTATTCCACAGAACAGTCGCCACACGGTTCTCCGAAAGTACATAGGCGCGTCCCGCATCCTCTGTGGAGCCAAGCATATATTCTTTTCGGAATGGATAGTACTCCCAATCCTGTGTGATTACTGTCACACCATTCACAGCCTTCATTTCCCAGGAAAGTCTTTCTCCACTTCCACTCTCCGTCTCATAGACGAACGTTCCATCCAACAGATTGTCTCGGTAAATTCCTCGTTTTTCGGTCCGGATGAATCCACTCTCCGGTGCATCCAGATAGTAGTGGTAGCCGGCGCGGCCTTCGCCGTTGAGCTTTCCGTCAGACCAGGTTCCTTCGGCATAAGAATATCTCGGACGGTCCAGTATCATTGCCTGGATCGCAAAGCCCTGTCCCTCCGGTTTTCCATTGGAGAATTCACCATAAAACACAGTATTGAATCTGGTGAGCACCATACCCTCAAATTCACCGGACGCCGTCACCTTTCCCATTTCACGGATCGTCTCTCCACTTTCATAGTTAGTTTCAAAATAATAATATTTTTCCCCTTTTAAAGTCCGGAGCATCATCGCCTCGAACTGCTCTTCATTCTCATTCAAAATGGTCGCTGTCCCATTATAATCATACATGGAAGCTGCCTTATAAAGCGATGAAAGCAGATCTGCCTCCTCTTCGCTGACCGGCAGTTCCGGCTGAACGATCGCCTCCGTTGTCGCGACGGTCGTCGTTTCTTCGATGTTATTTCCCCCCGTATTACCAAACAGTACGGCTACAGCCACTGCTGCCACCGCCGCTCCCGCAGCCGCCATCCGTTTCCAGTTTCGCATTTGCAATACTTGCCAAATCCTCTTCAAACTTCCAATCCTTTCCTGTCCTCTGATCCAGGAGCTTGTCCTAAATCATGCTGAATGCCTTAAGAAGAAGTCCCGCGCCTTCTCTGATCTGCTCCTCATCCAGCCTTGCATATCCCAATACAACGGTATTCTTTTTCTCAGCATGTTCCTCGTGGATAAAGAATCCCGAAAGCCCATACACACGCACCCCTGCATGCGCTGCTGCCCGAAAAAGTTCCTCTTCCAACATACCACGTTTGCTCGTTAAGAGCACGTGAAGCCCTGCAAATTCTCCTTCAATCTCAAACTGATCTTCCAACGGCTTTAGCGCAGAGAGAAGACAATCATGTTTTCCTTTGTAAATCTCCCTCATACGGTTCAAATGCCGCTCAAAATATCCCCCATTGATAAAATACGTCAAGATTTTCTGATCGACTCTCGACACGGTCGATGAATAAAATCTTGCCTGTTCTAAGTATTTTCCGAGCAGTTCCTTCGGAAGGACCAGGTATCCCACTCGGATCGCCGGCGCGATCGCCCGCGAAAATGTTCCCATGTAGATCACGCGTCCATCGGCATCCATTCCCTGAAGTGCCGGGATCGGCTTTCCTTTATACCGGAATTCACTGTCATAATCGTCTTCGATCACATACCGGCCCGGACATTCCTGTGCCCAGGAAAGAAGCTCCTGGCGGCGCTTCACCGGCATCACGATCCCCATCGGAAACTGATGGGACGGCATCACATATGCCACATGGACCGGAAGTCTCCGAAGTTCCGACACCATCAGACCACTCTCATCCATACCGACCGGATAGATCTGATGTCCCATTCCTGCAAGGACCCGGTACGCCTGTTCATAGGTCGGATTCTCCATGGCAATCCCCAGATCGCGGCCCAAAAGCTGGGATAACAGCATGAGCAGATACTCATTTCCGGCGCCCACTACGATCTGATCCGCACTGCAATTGACACCTCTTGCACTGTGGAGATAGTCCCGGATCGCCTCACGAAGCTCCAGATCACCCTGGGTATTTCCTTTCAGGAAAAGCTCCTTTTCATCTTCTTTCAGGACCGCACGGCTGATCTTTCTCCATGTGGAATACGGAAAGTTCTTTAGATCAATGCCCCTTGGAGAAAAATCCACCTTCCACTCTCCATGAGCTTCTTTCGTTTCATTCTCCTTCATGTCATAACTGCCATGTTCCGATAACGGAGCGAATACGCCCTCAATATCCGCAGTAAAATATCCTTTTCTCGGCACAGCCTCCAGATATCCCTCCGAGACCAGCTGCTCGTAAGCCAGCTGTGTCGTGCTTCGGCTCACCTTCAGATTCTTCGCCAGTTCCCTGGAAGATGGGAGTTTCTTCTGCGGTTTCAGATTTCCGCAGCGGATTTCATCTTTGATAAACTGATAGATCTGTTCATATAATGGTCTGGAATCCTGACCATTTAACGGAATCAATAAATCCAACGCTCTCCCTCCCAAAGACCGACCCCATTTAGACAAAAATGGGCAAAAAGGGATGTCCACAAGTAACTTTCATTTGCGGGCATCCCTCATTCTTTCATATGTGTATTACAATTTCTCTGTCCGATTTATTTCGGAAGCTTGAAAGAGCTCTTTAAGGAAACGATACGGTTGTAGACCGGCTTTCCTTCTACGCTGTCCTTGCAGTCCACACAGTAGAAACCATTTCTTACAAACTGGAAGCTGTCATATGCCTTCGCCTCCATCAGCAGCGGCTCAACGAAGCCTTTTACAACTGTCTTGGAGTTCGGGTTTAAGTTCAGTGTTCCATCAGCATTCAGTTTGCCCTTCTCTTCGTCTACGATATTTTCGTAGAGACGACACTCAACCTCACCGGCTGTCGGAGCGGATACCCAGTGGATGGTTCCTTTTACCTTACGCGCATTGAAGCCGGAACCACTCTTTGTCTCCGGATCGTAAGTACAGTGAACCACTGTCACATTGCCGTTCTCGTCTGTCTCGTAACCGGTACATGTTACAAAATAAGCGCTCATTAAACGTACTTCGTTGCCCGGGAAGAGACGGAAGTATTTCTTCGGCGGCTCGATCATGAAGTCTTCTCTCTCGATGTAGAGTTCACGAGAGAACGGAACCAGTCTCTCACCCATTTCCGGATTCTCAAGGTTGTTCGGAACCGGTAACATCTCTGTCTGTCCTTCCGGATAGTTGTCGATCACAAGCTTGATCGGATCCAGAACAGCCATCATTCTCGGCTTCTTAAGCTTTAAGTCCTCACGGATGCAGTACTCGAGCATTGCATAGTCAACAGAGCTGTTTGCCTTGGACACACCTACGAGATCAACAAACATGCGGAGAGCTTCCGGTGTGTAGCCTCTTCTCTTTAATGCGGCGATCGTAACGAGACGCGGATCATCCCATCCGTCTACGATACCATCTTCTACTAATTTCTTGATATATCTCTTACCTGTTACAACGTTTGTCAGGTACAGTTTTGCAAATTCGATCTGGCGCGGCGGGTTCTCGAACTCACACTCTTTTACCACCCAGTCATATAACGGTCTGTGATCCTCGAATTCGAGTGTACAGATGGAGTGTGTGATATTCTCGATCGCATCCTCGATCGGATGAGCGAAGTCGTACATCGGGTAGATGCACCACTTGTCACCTGTGTTGTGATGATGCATGTGAGCAACACGGTAAATAACCGGGTCACGCATGTTGATATTCGGGGATGCCATATCGATCTTTGCACGAAGAACTTTTTCACCGTCTTTGTAAACGCCGTTCTTCATATCCTCGAACATCTTTAAGTTCTCTTCCACGCTTCTGTCACGGTACGGGCTGTTTTTACCCGGTGTGTTGAAGTCGCCGCGGTACTCTCTGATTTCCTCAGCAGTTAAATCACAAACGAATGCTTTTCCTTTTTTAATAAGAAGGACTGCACACTCATACATCTTCTCAAAGTAATCAGAAGCAAAGAACAATCTGTCCTCAAATTCTGCACCAAGCCACTTAACGTCAGCGATGATGGACTCTACATACTCTGTTTTTTCTTTTGTCGGGTTTGTATCATCAAAGCGGAGGTTGAACTTACCGCCATACTCTTTTGCAAGTCCGGAGTTTAAGATAATGGACTTCGCATGTCCGATATGAAGGTAGCCGTTCGGCTCCGGTGGGAATCTGGTCTGAACGTGATTGTATACGCCTTCTGCAAGGTCTTTGTCAATTTCCTGTTCAATAAAGTGTTTGGAAACCACCTCTTTGGTCTCCTCTGCCGCTTTTACAATCTCAGCCATAATTATTCCTCCAAAAATTCATGGTATAGTATGCATTCTAACACACTTTGTTCTTTTTTTAAAGAGAGAATTTTATCATTCACCGGATAATTCCATCTTTGTGGAGCTTTTAACATAGTTTTCCACGCTCCACTTTTGTTAATTAATTAACATGTTGCCATTTTTATACTTTTTTCCCTGTATATCTGCTTTTTCTTTATTTTTTTCGCATTTCCGAATAGTCTATTGCATTTTTCGTCCATACTATGCTATAATCCAACCGTCGAAATTGATAATAAATTAACAATCATAAAGAAAGAGGTATTTTATGACAGTAAGAAATGATGTAAGAAAAATCGCTCTCATTGGAACAGGTATGGTAGGTATGAGTTTTGCATACTGCCTTTTAAATCAGGCCATCTGCGATGAGCTTGTACTGATCGACATCGATAAAAAACGTGCAGCCGGAGAAGCAATGGACTTGAATCATGGTCTGGCATTTGCACAGGGCAATATGAAAATCTATGCCGGCTCTTACGAAGACTGTCATGATGCAGATATCGTAACTATCTGTGCCGGTGTCGCACAGAAACCAGGTGAGACTCGCCTCGACCTCTTAAAGCGCAATACTGCAGTATTCAAATCCATCGTTGAGCCTGTAGTTGCCTCCGGTTTCTCCGGTGTGTTCCTTATTGCAACAAACCCGGTTGATATCATGGCCCGCATCACCCAGAAGCTTTCCGGATTCCCGAAGGAACGTGTCATCGGCAGCGGTACTGCTCTTGACTCCGCAAGACTTCGCTATCTGGTGGGTGAATATCTGAATGTGGATCCGAGAAACGTTCATGCTTACGTCATGGGTGAGCACGGTGATTCTGAGTTCGTACCGTGGAGTCAGGCCTTCCTTGCAACTAAGCCGATCCTTGAGATCTGTGAAGAATCCGACGGTAAGATCACAAAGGATATGTTAGATGGAATCTCCGTGGATGTACGAGATGCCGCTTATGCGATCATCGATGCAAAGAAAGCAACTTACTACGGGATCGGTATGGCCCTCACAAGAATCTGTAAGGCAATCCTTGGAAATGAAAACAGCATTCTGACAGTTTCCGCCTGCCTGGATGGGGATTACGGCCAGGAAGAGGTTTATGCTGGTGTTCCATGTATCCTGAACCAGAATGGTGTCAGAAGTATCCTTCACTTAAGCCTCACAGAGGAGGAACAGAACAAGTTTGATTTCTCCTGTAATACACTCAGGGAATCCTTCAATGGAATTGGACTGTAAGCCTTCCTTACCAAACCAATCGTTACGATTCCGCTTAAAGCCAAAAGCGTCTTCCCTCCGGTTATCCGGTCTGGGAAGACGCTTTTTCTTTATGATTCAGTTATGAATATTACAGATCTAAATCGATGAACTCGAAGTCGTCATCTTCTTCCGCTACCTGTTCTGCCACTGCAGCTCCTGCTTCCTTCGCAAGAGATTTCACAATGTCACGTTCCATCTCTTCTACACTCTTCGCCTCTGCGCCAGAACCTTTCTTAGCTTCTTTCTTCTTGGCCGGAGCTTTCTTTGCCGGCTTCTCCTCTGTATGTTTCGGCTCGAAGCGATCCTCGTCCTCATCGTCAAGATCTACGAGTTCCATTTCTTCCTCTTCTCTGCGCTTCTTCGCATTTGCTGCTTTTCTGCGCTCAGTCGGAACAAATTCCTTCACTTCGGTCTCCTCCGGTGCTGCCTTCGGCTTTCTTGTGAGAAGCAATACGATAATGATAATCACAAGAAGAACACATGCTGCTGCGAGACCTACGATGATGTTGCCACGTGTCTTATAGTCATTCAGGAGATTTGTGTATGTCTCCGCAATTTCCTCATACTTCACTTTGAGATCTGCTGCATCCGGATCCTGGAAGAATCTCTGGAGAGTCATTTCCTTCTGGTCATAACGGTAGAAGTTGCGCTCACCATCCTCATTCTGTCCGTAAACGATACAGTATTCCGGAGCTGCGCCGCTCTTATCTTCCCATACCCATCCCTGAACAGTATGGCTGCCGATATCGATCGTACAATCAATAAATCCTTCTGGAAGCGCAGTACCCTCCGGCATCTCCTCCGGAGAAAGAACGATCACAGTCTTTTCTGCCATGCGAACGTATACATACGGTACAAGAACATTGTTCTCTGCATCATATAAGAAGAAATCTCCTGCGCCTACATCGTTTGTCATGTATAAAAGAACATTGCCATTTTCATCTGTCGCTGCCTGGATCGGCTGACCATCGTATGTGAAGTCGATGACTGTAAAACCATCCGGAATAATAGACGCATCAATAGCTGCCTCTACTTTCCAGTTGCCCTCTTCCAGATTTGTTGCAGAACCACCGGATGTCACACCGGCAGTCTCTTCCGCAGATTCAGTCGGGAGAGTCTCTGCTTTTGTTACAAGGATCGTGTATGTTTTGGTCGTCTCGCCGTCTTCAGCAGTTACTTTACATGTAATTGTGTTTTCACCAAGCTGGAGACCTTCGTTTCCGCTCACAGAAACACTTGCCTTGTCATCATTTGCCGGAGCGCTGACTGTCAGTTTTTCTACGTCACCGCCAACAATTGCCGTATACTCTGTCACGTCTGCAGAGAATGCCGGAGTCAGTTCACCCGGAGAAATTGTCAGGGAGGACAGAGTCGCATCCTTGGAGTATGTGACCGGTGCAGAAACCTTCACAGCAGAGCTTCCCACATGATCAATGGTCACCATCTGGGAGTCCGCATCATATACTTCCTGAGAGGTAACTTTGATGGAAGTTGTTCCTGCTTTTAACGCCTTGAACTTTAATGTAAATGTAAATGTCGTCTGGTTCTCAGACTCCATCGCACCGAGCACACGGATGGAACCTGCACCGCCGTTGGCGCTGGTACCGCTTAAGAACTCCAGTGCAGAGGAATCATACTGCAGTCTTACGTCAGAAGCGCCTAACGCCGTTCCGTCGGAAGATGCAATCTTCATCTTTACAGAAACCTGATTGCCGACAGTGACTGTCGGGTCAGAGAAAGTAATCTTACCTGTGGCAGCATATGCTGTGAACATCTGGGCAGTGAATGCTGTCATAAGCATTACCAGCATCACAAATGTTGCCGCCAGTCTCTTTAATTTTCTATTCATTCTTTGTTATTCTCCTTCTATTCCACTGGCACTACTGTCCAAAGATGATCTGCTGAAGTGCAGTTGCGTCTGCGGAAGTAACCGAACCGTCTCCATTGACATCGGCAGCTGTCTGAGCAGCACCACTTAATACATTCTGTCCAAGAATCTGCTTTCTTATAAGCATCAGATCCAGAATTGTAACGTTGCCATCGCCGTTGCAGTCACCTTTTTTCAGGCTTTCGGTCTGCTGCGGCTGGGTTTCAGCCGGTGCCTGAGTCTCCGGAACCGGAGCCTGGGTCTCTACAGGTGCCTGAGTCTCAGCCGGTGCCTGGGTCTCCGGAGTCGGAGGCGCAGTCGTTGCCTGATAGCCCGGTCCCATCGGCTGCTGGGTCACAGGGGAAGATGTCGCTGTCTGTGAGCCCGGACCAACGCCTACCTGAACATCCTGGTTTCCACCAGGAGTCGGTGTTGTTGCCACCGCGCTTGTTTCCGGTGCGGTAGTTTCAAGTGCTGCACCTGGGCCTGCCGTTACGGATGCACCTGGGCCTGCTGTGGAACCCGGACCTGCCGCTGCACCTGGGCCGGATGTAGAGCCTGCAGAAGTTGCCGGACCAGAAGCAGGACCTGCAGCCACATTCACTGCCGGTGCGTCAGACTGACGAACCACATTCAGTTTATATGTACGTACGGTTCCATTTTCTGCCGTTACATCTACAGAAATTGTATTGTTTCCACTCTGTAAGCTGATGGTACCTGTTCCGGTTACGCTCGCCTTCGAGTCGAGAACGCTTGCACTTACTGCAATTCTATCCACAGACGGATTTACGATAATATCGTAGCTGTCTGTATCCATGTTGAAGGTCGGTGTCAGTGCATAGCCAGTCACTTCAAGTCTCGAGAGCTTGTTGTTCGGGCTGCCTGTTCCGTTTGGCTTCGCACATGCAGTCTCCGGCATGTTGTTGTATACCGGAATCTTGAATACCAGTGTCTGATTCTTCATCTCATCGGTATAGGCGCGGGCAAGTTTTGCACCCTCTCCCGCTGCACCTTCGATATTGGTCATATACTGGTGTTTGTAAAGATTATTTCCCTGGACATTGAACTTCTTAAGATAGAAGGTATCCTGTCCCTGTTTTACATAGTTTTCTCCGTAATACAGAGATCCGCCGACGATTGACTTCTCAATGGAATTCCACGGACGACCATAATTGCCGTTCTGGGATGCGTACCAGAGTCCTCTTGTGACTGCAGACATGGAGCCCGCCTGGTATGCACCAATATTAAAGAAGTTATAGTAACCTTCGTAGCCGGATGTTTTACCGGAAATACTTCCGGAAGTACCGTTGCCCTGCTCCTGAAGGATCATGGCGCCGATTACATACGGGTTCACTCCGGACTGGGACGCTGCCTTCATAATAATGTCCACATAACTCTGTCCCTCCGGAACCGGAGAAGTTGTGGACGCACCGGTATTATCACCGGTAATGGAGGACATGTCCATACCCGGGCCATATTCTACCGTCGGTACTGCTAATATATTAAAGGCTCTTGCGCTGATCGACGCGCCCGGACCTTCCAGACTCACATTGCTCTGACTTCCACTTCCCGGAGATACCGACTTGCCGGAAGAAGCTGTTGTTTCTGCCGGTGCCTGAGTTTCTGTCTGAATAGAGGAAGCCGGTCCTACTGTCTGGACAGACTGGGATGTACTTCCCGGTCCTCCTGTATATCCCGGACCGATCTGTTCCACGTCACTGGTATTTCCTGTTCCGATGGAATAGCCTGGGCCAATTGGAGTTTCCGCAGTTGTTGTTGAACCTGGGCCTGTCGTTGCTGAGCCAGGGCCTGTTGCTGATGCCGGACCTGTCGCTGTGGAACCCGGACCACTGGAGGAACCTGGACCTGTTGCTGTATTTTCACCGGAAACATTTGTTTTTTCCAGGAATGTACCGGACACAAGACTCTGGAGTCCTTCCCTTGTCTGGAAGGAACTGTCATATGTATGGTGTAAGAACTGGAACACGTAGGTATCATTCAAGAAGTTTCTCGGATCCATATAATAGCTTACGATTTCTTTGGATGCTGCAACCCATGAAGCACCGTCAAATCCAGTCCATTTACCTGTATTCCAGTCATAAGCACCGTAATCTGTGGATTTCCAGGAAGAAATGCTGGAAGAACCTACCAGATTGGCACCTACCTGTGACTCGTTTGCGATCACATCATTCCAGTCGAGGCCTGTCTTCTGCGCCTGGAACACCCAGGTCGGATGCTCTGCATGAAGAGTACGCAGCGAATCCTTATAACTCTCCGGGAATCCCTGCTGATTTAAATATGATTCAAAATTTGTATCCTGAGTGTAGCTGACCGGGAACTTAATATACTCGGAAGATGCATAGCCTTCTTTGGTCGTGGAACCGGATGCAAAACGGATCTTGTACCATAATGTACCGGAACTGTCTCTGGCCTCTCCGGTCACGGTCACAGCAGCACCATAACTCAGCTTACTCACGATGGAATTGTTTGTTCCTGCTCCGCTTCTTACGTTCAGAGTTGTTGCACCAACGGTAGCCGGTCTGTTCATATCTGCGTAAGCAACTGCAGGGTATTCACTAAAAAGGTTCGAAATGCCCGGTGACTGCACTAGCAAAAGTGCACTCAGCGCGGCCGCCAGAACCTGTATTCCGCGTTTTTTCATCTTTATTCTCCCCTGTCATTTTCTCTTTTCCAAAAAATGACACTACTCGTATTATACTGACAAATAGGGTTTTCTGTCAACCTCACAGAAAAAAGTTCACGGATTTACCAACAATTACCTCATTTTCGTAAGCTTTTCTTAATAAAATCAGCTCGCAGCCGGTCATTCCTTTTTGACATATAGCAACAAAAAATCCACCTGCACACGTTCTGGCACAGATGGATTTTTTATTATTTCTTAGTTCTCTTCAGTCATGGTTCCTACTTCATAAAGGACCTGAGCTGTCGCATGAATTCCGCTGAAATAGCAGGACAGTTTGAAATTCTCATTTGGAGCATGATTGTTTTCATCCGGATTTCCGTACGGTACACTGATCGTCGGCATGTTTAAAATATCTGTGAATACGTAATTCGGAAGGCTGCCTCCTGCCAGTGGCATGTTTACCGGCTCCACGCCGTAGGCTTTCTTTACTGCCTCGCGAACTTTCATTATAATAGGAAGAGACGGTTCTGTCACAGACGCTTCCATCACAGAATATTCGCTGAGGACTGCAAGCGGTTCGGTCTTTTCAATATGGCGTTTTACCTTTTCGTAAATATCGAGACCCTTCTGACCCTGAACCAGGCGGATGTCGATTTTTGCTTTTGCATGGCACGGAATGATGGTCTTGGAACCATCTCCGCCGTATCCGCTTGTAATTCCGTTAATGGTAAAGGTCGGAAGGAACATCAGATGACGGTAAAATTCTACTTTATCGTTATATTTTAACTTCTCGACACCATAAAGCTTGCAAAGCTCCTCCGGATCGAATTCCAGTTCCTCGATCATCTGCTGCTGCGCCGGAGAAATCGGAGTGATAGTATCGTAGAATCCCTCCACTGTGGAATGGCCTTCCTCATCTACCATCGTAGACAATAATTTTACCATTTTCCAGGCAGCATTATCGATCACGCCGCCCTTATTACCGGAATGGTTATCGGTCTCCGCAGTTGTGATATCAATATCAAAGGATAACACACCACGATTTCCGTATGTAATCTGCGGAATATCGTCTCTGTACATGCTGCCATCGGAAACATACATGATATCAGCAGCAAGCAGTTCTCTGTTCTGCTCCGCGATCCACGGGAGACTCGGGCTTCCACTCTCTTCCTCACCGTCCAGAATGAACTTTACATGAACCGGAAGATC
Source organism: Lachnospiraceae bacterium (assembly GCA_017482945.1). Taxonomy (GTDB): domain Bacteria; phylum Bacillota; class Clostridia; order Lachnospirales; family Lachnospiraceae; genus Pilosibacter. The sequence goes on along the minus strand of JAFUMF010000243.1, from coordinate 3,551 downwards.
GCCAAAAATCTCTAAATAGGACTGAATTGCCATCACGTGTGCCATGAACTGGCCTTTGTTGTCTGCAACACCGCGTCCATAAATTCTATCACCAAGAACCGTTGGTGCGAACGGCGGTGTGTTCCACAGCTCCAGCGGCTCAGCCGGCTGTACATCGTAATGTCCGTAGAATAAGATTGTCGGTGCATTTTCTCTTGAACATTTCTTCTCTGCAAAAATTGCCGGTTTCGTCGGAGATTCTAAAATCTGAGCCTTCATTCCCAGTTCTTCGAACTTTGCGAGCAGCATATTGCAGCACTCTTCCACACCGATATCCTGTGCGCTGACACTTGGCTGCGCAGCAATTTTTATTAATTCCTCTAAATGGATATCCGTCAGAGCATCTAAATATCCATGGATCATTTCAACATTATCTTTTGTTATGACCATAATCATTCCCTCCGTTATCACTTCACTAAATCAAACTAGTATTGGTACTATTATAGCCTTAAACCCATACTGACGCAACATAAAAATCCGCTCACATGGCAAACCATATGAGCGGATTAAAATCATTTTATTTACTTACAAAGATTATACCGGGTAAACCTTGTTCTCTTTGTCAGCCTGTTTCTGATCAACTTTAGTCTGTTTTGCTTCACGTAACTCGAAGAACTCTTTAGCTACTGCCGGGAACAGAGCGTAGGATAATACGTCCTCATCCTGCTGTTTCCACTGAGCGCATTCTGCCTCGAACTTCGGAAGCTGCGGCGGAATCAGATCTGCCGGACGGCATGTGATCGGAGTTGCATCGCCGATGATCTTCTTCTGAACTTCTTTGTTGAACGGTTTAACTGTCTGACCGAACTCACCCATCATGATCTTCTTGGACTCTTTTGTTACCATCTTATAACGCTCGCCTGCAAGAACGTTTAATACAGCCTGTGTAACAACGATCTGGGAAGACGGTGTTACGAGCGGCGGCTCACCGAAGTCTTTTCTTACTCTCGGGATCTCCTCAAGTACCTGACGATACTTATCGGATGCGTTTGCTTCTTTTAACTGGCTAACCAGGTTGGAAAGCATACCGCCCGGTACCTGGTACTGGAGAGTCTTGATGTTAACGCCCATAACCTTCGGATCGAGAAGACCGCTCTTAAGAGCCTGCTCACGGATCGGTGTGAAGTAGTCAGCGATTTCAGCAAGAAGGTTCTGATCGAAGCCCGGATCGTAGATTGTTCCACGGAATGTCTCTGCCATAACCTCTGTAGCCGGCTGGGATGTACCAAGAGCTAACGGGGACATCGCACAGTCGATGATCTCACAACCAGCTTCAACAGCCTTTAAGTAAGTCATGGAAGCAACACCGGATGTGTAGTGTGTATGAAGGTCGATCGGAAGTTTTGTACCTTCCTTAAGAGCCTTAACAAGCTCATCAGCCTTATACGGTGTAAGAAGACCAGCCATATCCTTGATACAGATGGAGTGACAGCCCATTTCCTCGAGTTCACGAGCAATGTTCTTCCAGTAATCAAGTGTGTATGCATCACCAAGTGTGTAGGATAATGCAACCTGAACGTGTCCGCCTTCTTTGTTTGTAGCGTCAACTGCAGTCTTAAGGTTTCTTAAGTCGTTTAAGCAGTCGAAGATACGGATGATATCGATACCGTTTGCAAGAGATTTCTGTACGAAATACTCTACAACGTCATCGGAGTAGTGGTTGTAACCAAGAATGTTCTGGCCACGGAATAACATCTGTAACTTTGTATTCTTGAAACCATCTCTTAATTTTCTAAGTCTCTCCCACGGATCTTCCTTCAGGAAACGAAGGGAAGCATCGAAAGTAGCACCGCCCCAGCACTCGACTGCATGGTAGCCTACTTTATCCATCTTTTCGATGATCGGGAGCATCTGGTCTGTAGACATTCTTGTAGCAAGTAAGGACTGGTGAGCGTCACGAAGGACTGTTTCAACAATCTTTACCGGCTTTTTCTGCATCTCTGCCATTTTATTTTCCTCCTAGATAAAAATCAATTCTTACTGTACTCCGAAGATCGCCATGAATGTACCGGCTGCAACTGCAGTACCGATAACGCCGGCTACGTTCGGACCCATAGCATGCATCAGAAGGAAGTTTGTCGGATCATACTCAGAACCAACCTTCTGGGATACACGAGCTGCCATCGGAACCGCAGATACACCAGCAGAACCGATTAACGGGTTAACCTTGCCTCCGGTAACCTTGCACATGATCTTACCAAAAATAACACCTGCTGCTGTACCGAATGCGAAAGCAACGAGACCAAGGATAACGATTTTGATTGTTGTCATCTTTAAGAATGCCTCAGCACTTGTTGTAGCACCTACGGAAAGGCCGAGCATGATAACTACGATGTACATAAGTGCGTTGGAAGCTGTCTCCTGAAGCTGCTTAACAACGCCAGACTCACGGAACAGGTTACCTACCATTAACATACCAACGAGCGGAGCTGTTGTCGGTAAGATCAGGCATACGATAACTGTAACGATGATCGGGAATAAAATCTTCTCCAGTTTGGAAACCGGACGAAGCTGTGCCATTTTGATCTTTCTCTCTTCTTCAGTTGTGAAGAGTTTCATGATCGGCGGCTGAATGATCGGAACAAGGGCCATGTAAGAGTAAGCAGCTACGGCAATCGGACCCATGAACTCTGTCTGGCCAAGTTTACCAGCAAGGAAGATGGAAGTCGGGCCGTCAGCACCACCGATGATGGAGATAGCTGCTGCTGCCTTGTCGTTAAAGCCCATGAAAATAGCAAGGAAGTATGCAGCGTAAATACCAAACTGCGCTGCTGCACCTAAAAGGAAGCTCATCGGGTTCGCAATAAGCGGACCGAAGTCTGTCATAGCGCCTACGCCCATGAAGATCAGGGACGGGAAGATACTCCACTCATCAAGTAAGTAGAAGTACCAGAGAAGTCCGCCGACGCCATTAGAGGAATCTTCTGCATGAAGCATAATATCCGGATAGATATTAACCAGAAGCATACCAAAAGAAATCGGAACAAGAAGCAACGGCTCAAAACCTTTACCGATAGCAAGGTATAAGAATACGAATGCTACGAAGATCATGATCATATTGCCGACTGTCAGGTTCATGAATGCTGTCTGATGAAGAAGATTCACAAGAGTACTTGTAATATATTCCATGATAATCCCTCCATAAGGAATCTGCGATCAGCAGACAATTAGTTTAATGTAGCGAGTGTTGCACCCGGCTCTACAGAATCACCTGTATTAACGTTGATTGTAGCAATTGTACCATCCTGCGGAGCTACGATTTCGTTTTCCATCTTCATAGCCTCAAGGATTACGATAACCTGACCCTTCTTAACAGCCTGGCCTACAGAAGCCTTAACGCCAAGGATCTTACCCGGCATCGGGGACTCTACTGCGATAGCGCCTGCTGCGCCTGCCGGTGCTGCTACCGGTGCCGGAGCTGGTGCTGCTACTGGAGCCGGAGCCGGTGCTGGTGCCGGTGCTGCCACTGGAGCCGGAGCCGGTGCTGCTACCGGTGCCGGAGCTGGTGCCGG
>JAFUMF010000242.1 GCA_017482945.1 Lachnospiraceae bacterium | reverse complement strand
TTATACATCGAAGATATCGTAGATGATTTCTGCGACAACTATATTATCCCGTGCGTACAGGCTGGCGCAGTTTACGAGAACAAATACCTTTTAGGTACATCTATGGCTCGTCCGGCAATCGCAAAACGCCTTGTTGAAATCGCAAGAAAAGAAGGCGCAACAGCTATCTGCCACGGTGCAACAGGTAAAGGTAATGACCAGATCCGTTTCGAGTTAGGTATCAAAGCTCTCGCTCCGGATATCAAGATTATCGCTCCGTGGAGAATGACAGATGTATGGACAATGCAGTCCCGTGAAGACGAAATCGAATACTGCAAACAGCATGGTATCGATCTTCCGTTCTCTGCTGACAACAGCTACAGCCGTGACCGTAACTTATGGCACATCAGCCATGAAGGTCTTGAGTTAGAGGATCCGGCAAATGAGCCGAACTTCGATCACCTTCTTGTTCTCGGCGTATCCCCGGAAAACGCTCCGGATGAAGGCGAGTACGTGACAATGACATTCGAAAAAGGTGTTCCGACAAGCGTTAACGGCGAGCAGATGAAAGTTTCTGATGTGATCCGTAAGCTCAACGAGCTGGGCGGCAAACATGGTATCGGTATCTGCGATATCGTTGAAAACCGTGTTGTTGGTATGAAGTCCCGTGGCGTATACGAGACACCGGGCGGAACAATCCTTATGGAAGCTCAGAAACAGTTAGAAGAGCTGGTTCTTGACCGCGCTACAATGGAAGTAAAGAAAGATATGGGCAACAAGATGGCTCAGATCGTTTACGAAGGAAAGTGGTTCACACCGCTCCGCGAGGCAGTTCAGGCATTCGTTGAGTCCACACAGAACGTGGTAACTGGTGAAGTAAAATTCAAACTTTACAAGGGCAACATCATCAAAGCCGGCACAACTTCCCCGTACTCCTTATACAGCGAGTCCCTCGCATCCTTCACAACAGGTGACCTCTATGATCACCACGATGCAACTGGCTTCATCACTCTGTTCGGTCTTCCGTTAAAGGTTCGTGCGATGAAGATGGCTGAGATCGAGGCTCAGAATAAATAATAAAACTTGAAAACAGTCGAAAGGACATATCCGGTTGCTTATGCAGCCAAGATATGTCCTTTCTTTTTCCAAGGGGAAGTAACTCCCCCCGGAATTTTAGATATATTTGTTTGTAACAGTATCAAATTTAAGTTCTTGCCATTCCATCTACGCTTAATACCACGCCTGTGATATAAGACGCTTCCTCAGATGCCAGGAATACGAACGCGTTTGCGATGTCCTCCGGCTGGCCGAGTCTGCGGAGCGGGATCTGGTTGATGACCGGCTCAAGGACTTCCTTCGGAACGGCTTTCATCATATCAGTCTCTGTCACGCCCGGTGCTACTGCATTTACACGGATTCCTTTCGGGCCGAGTTCACGTGCCAGGGATACAGTAAGTCCGTTCACTGCAAATTTGGATGTCGGATATGCAAGTCCGCTCGGCTGACCTGTGATACTTACCATTGAAGAAGTATTGAGGATGACACCGGTTTTTCTCGGAACCATACACTCGATCGCCGCTCTTGTAGCATTGAAAACGCCCTTTACATTCAGATCCATAACCCTGTCGAACGCTTCCTCTGTATACTCTGTAAACGGTGTGCTCTCAGAAACACCTGCGTTGTTTACTAAGATATCCACACAGCCATATCTTCCGCTCACAAGCTGAAAAATATTCTTCACATCTTCATATCTGCTTAAATTCGGGCTGATGCCTGCCACGATTGAATTCGGGTGTTTCTCTCTTAACTTTGCAACCGCTTTATCGGCAGATTCCTTGGAGCTTGCCGCGATAATAACAGTCGCTCCTTCTCTTAAAAATGCATCTGCTGTAGCAAAACCGATACCACGACTTCCTCCGGTGATAATCGCAACTTTATTTTTTAACCTCATATAGCTACCTCCTGTATTTCTATATCTATTTATGATTCACGCCAGTCCTGGTCTTATACCTGATTACTTTCTTAATTTCCCAGTAACTCCAACAGCTGACGAACATTCTTCTTACCAAAACTGATTTTTTCACCATCTCCGATGACCAGACACGGTACACTCATCACGTTGTACTTGTCACGGATCTCCGGGAAGTGGTTCAGGTCGTAGACCTGAGCTGTGACCTTGCTGCTCTCTGCCGCAATTTTCTGTGCCGCTGTCACTAATTCCGGACACATTGTACAAGAAAGAGATACCAGAACCTTGATATCGATATTCCGGTCAATTCCCTTGATCGCACTCAGTACATCTGCATCTAACGGCTGTCCCGGACCTGCAGCGTTATAAAGTCCAAGGACGAAGGATGTAAATTCATGACCTCCCGGTACACCATGGAAACCAAGTCCTGACCAACTGCCATCCTCACGGTAGATTTGTACACACGGTGCATGCTCTGTTTCTTCATTTGCAATTTCGACGGAAAGTTTCTCTGTCAGGGATGCCAGTTCCTCCATGTATCCGCGAAGTTCATTGGATACAGGACGATTATCCAGATATAATTTGAGTACAAGATTGGATGTCATTCTGGAAAAAACAGTGTTCAATTGGGCCAGCATGTTGGCATCGAATAATGCATTTCCTGCAGAAGCTGATGTTGCCTTCGGAGCTTCTTTGACTTCTTTCTTCGGGATCTCGTTCTTTGGCATCTCCGGGTAAAGTCCTGTCTTTTTCTGCATGGATGCTGCATATTTTTCTAATTCTGTTGCCGCAAGAGCACCATCGCCAACGGCTGTTACCACCTGGCGGAGAGCCTTGATACAAACATCACCGGCTGCATAGAGGCCATCAACTGAAGTCTTCATTGCAGAATCTGTCACTACATATCCTTGTTCATTCAGCTCTGCCAGTCCTTTGATCAGATCTGTTGCCGGAGAATAGCCGGCAAATACAAATACACCGATATTATCGCCATTCGCTGCCCGGTATTCTGTCACCTCTCCGGTATTTTTATTACGATAGCGAATTGCACGTAATGCAGAATCACCGGTTACGTCCACTACCTCTGTCTCAGTGAGGACTGTGATCTTTTCATGATTTCTGGCTGCATCTGCAGTGGACTGTGCACACGAGAAATCTTTTCCTCTGATAAGGATCGTCACATCGCTTGCATATTTTGTAAGAAATACGGCTTCTTCTGCCGCCGCGAATCCGCCTCCTACCACAAAAACTTTCTTTCCTGTAAAGAATTCACCGTCACAAGTCGCACAATATGCAACACCACGTCCGCGGAACTCTTCTTCACCCTGGAACCCTACCATTCTCGGGTGGGCACCTGTCGCAAGCAGTACACCAAAGCACTTTAACTCGCCACGGCTTGTGTGAACAGTTTTTATATCGCCTTCCATAGAAAGCTTTTCTACTTCCGCCAGCATAAATTCTGCACCAAAACTTTCTGCCTGTTTGCGCATTGTCTCTGTCAGTTCTGCGCCGCTGGTGCGTTCCACGCCCGGATAATTTACCACTTCATGGGTAATTGTGATCTGGCCGCCGAATTTTTCTTTCTCGACCACTACCACACGATATTTTGCTCTTGCTAAATAGATTGCAGCTGTTAAACCAGCAGGACCTCCTCCGATCACAACCACATCATATAAGTTTTTCATCATCTCTCTATCTCCTCTCAGGTTGAACAATAGTTTCATAAATTTATGATCATCCAGAGATTATTTCATAAATCGCTTAATGAATGACAGGAACCTGGGGGAACCAGTGTCAGATACTTTATTGGGGAGTGGAGGAAACATCATCTGTTCCTGTCATTCATTAAACCCGGCACCGGATTTTATCACCGGTGCCGAAGATATGATCTCATTAGAGCTGACCTACTAAATCGAGGCTCGGTTTTAATGTTTCAGCGCCTGGCTGCCACTTTGCCGGGCAAACCTCATCGCCGTGCTCATATACGAACTGGCAAGCCTGAAGTTTTCTGTAAAGTTCATCTGCGTTACGTCCAACGTTTCCGGAGCTGATTTCGTAAGAAACGATCTTGCCCTCTGGATTTACGATAAAACTTCCTCTTTCTGCCATACCGTCGGACTCAATGAGAACTTCAAAATCTTTGCTGAGTGCATGTGTCGGGTCTGCAAGCATCGGATACTGAATCTTCTGGATACGCTCGGAAGCATCGTGCCATGCTTTATGAACGAAGTGAGTATCTGTCGATACGGAGTAGATCTCGCATCCAGCCGCCTGGAAGTCATTGTATCTATTGGCAAGGTCTTCAAGCTCTGTCGGGCAAACAAATGTGAAATCCGCCGGGTAGAAGAAGAATACGCTCCATTTACCAAGAACATCTGCCTTACTGATTGCTTTGAAGCTGTTATTTACGAACGCCTGTACTGTAAAATCGTTGATTTCTTTGTTGATCATTGACATAATTTAATCTCCTTTTCTAAATGTTATTTTGTAATATTCCTGTCTCTTAGGAGCCTGAATATTGTTTGTTTATTTGATGGTTTTATATTACCATATGTTTCCAGCTTTGTCAATAACAATAATTATTACTATCATTGAATTTATTTTTCAGATATTTATAGAAGATCCGGAATCGAATTCATATGCATATATGTTGCTACCGAACAGTCAAAGCCTTTGATATGACCATATAACCATTCAATCACGTTTCGGTTCACCGCCTCCACGAATCTCTCAGATGGACCTTCCTCCTCTTCCAGCATCTCGAACAACTCCTGTACTGCAACGCGGAAGTCTTCATGTTTCTGTCTATGTTCCGGAAGACCCGGGTAATTGATTCTTTCCTGCAGTTTCTCTTCCTCTTCAAAGTGGAGGTCTGCATAGTCTGCCAGATAGTGAAGCATCTTGATCGCCTTCACTTTACCATCTCCACATTCGCAACTTCTCATCAGTTGGTTGATCTTCTCAATCAATTCTTTGTGCTGCCCATCGATTACGTTATTTCCTGTCATAATGCTTTCATCAAATCTTGCGTACATAGTTTGTCCTCCTTTTATCCTCTATTTTACCAATTATTTTGATTGGAATTTCCTGTTCTTTTGTTTTATGTCTTTATTATAGTAATTATTCCTATTATCGTCCGTGACAAAATCACAAAAAAAGCCCCCGCCCAGATTATCTGGGCAGGGGCCTGCATCCACTAGGAATTATTTACCTGCTGCTGC
>JAFUMF010000021.1 GCA_017482945.1 Lachnospiraceae bacterium | reverse complement strand
GAATGCAGATCATGGTCAACTGTGCCCTTACTTATTTAGAGGAAAACGCATAAAGGTATGTGGCTGACTTGGCTGGTTTTTATCTGAAATCAGAAACAACTTTATAAAGAAAAAAGAATGCAGCACCGCTGAAGGTCTCAGATTATACGGCCTTTCAGCGGTGTTGTTTTTGGGGCGGAAACTGATGGATATGAGGGCGTAAGGCACATGTAAAAGAGTGAGCGGTATTCGTATAATATTGGGTATGGATTATATGAATTGGTGCCAAAATATTGTTAAAATAAGGCACTTTTTATGTGGATGATCGCTAAAAAGAGCAAAAAACTTAAAAAATAAAGGTAACAATCGGAAATAGCTTTGAAAAACAGGTCGCAATTCGCAAGAAATGATTGTGTGGAAACTTTTCTTAGTGTATAATGTACTGGAAAAAATACAAAAGGAGCTGATTACTCTGAAAGAATTGAGTATGCTTGTGTGGCTGACCCAACTTGGACTGTCGGTGGCGTTTCCGCTGTTTGGTTTTGTCGGAGGAGCGGTCTGGCTCAGACAGATGTTCGGGCTTGGGATCTGGGTTGTGTTTGCAGGCATTTTTCTTGGAATGTACTGTGCGATTCACGGCTTTGTCCAGAGTATGAAAATACTGAATCAAATGCATAATAAAAAAAAGAAAAAAGAGGCACCGTCTGTATTTTTTAATGATCATAACTGATACCGGAGGGGATTTCATGATTGCACGTAAATTTGTTCTAAGAGAAACCGGAATCATCGCGATTGGCGAGTGTGTCGGAGTTGCGGCTATGTGGGGGATCTTTGCGCTGCTCGGCTTTTTTGACCGATCCGTTTTGCTGGGGGGTATCGTAGGAGCAGTTTTGTCAACCCTGAATTTCTTCTTTATGGCGATGGCTGCAGATATGGCTGCGGACAAGGCTGTAAATCAGGATGTGAAAGGCGGAAAAAATCTCATGCGCAGTTCTCAGTCGGCACGTATGATCGTGATCTTTATTGTATTGTACGCGTTCTTTAAGAGCGGACTTTGCAATGCGCTTGCGATGGTGATTCCGTTTGTAATGGTTCGACCTACCATTACGGTAGCTGAATTTTTTAGAAAGGCAGGTGAAAAATAAGCATGAATGTAAGTGTAGATGGTGCATTTGTCTATTTTACGATTCCGATCTTAGGTGGAATTCCGATAACTCAGACTGCAGTGTCTTCATGGGTCGTTACGATTCTTCTTATTATAGCTTGTATCAAGCTTGGTAAAAATCTGCAGAAAAGACCAACCGGTGTTCAGGTTCTCGTTGAGAAGGGAGTTAGTCTGATCTATGATCTGACAGCCAGTGCGATGGGCGCACACAATATTGGCTGGGCTCCGCTCATGGGAACGATTTTTCTTTGCAGTGTCGGCGGCAGTTTGATCGGTCTGACCGGTTTTCTTCGCTCCGCAACAGCAGATTTAAGCTGTACACTGGTATGGGCGCTGATGGTCTCCGTGATCATCTGGTATAACAACATCAAGAATAACGGTGTTGTTGGATGGCTGCAAGGCTTTACAGAGCCGGTAGTTGTTATGACTCCGATGAACCTTGTCAGCGAGATCGCACAGCCGCTTTCTATGGCGTTCCGTCATTTCGGTAACGTTGCCGGCGGTGGTGTTATCAACTCTATTATTTATACTGCTTTCAGTATGCTGTCCTCTCTGGTGCTGGGACTGATCGCATCCCAAGGCTGGCTTGTAGGTGGTGTTCTGATGGTGGTGGGCGTTGCCCTCTGGATCGTTAAGAGAGAAAAGTTACTGTTTAAGATCCTGGCAGCAGTGAGCTTTGTGCTCGGTCTGTTTGGAATCTTGCAGGCAATGGGAATTTTATCCGGTGTTCCGGTTCTTGCATTTGGTATTCCGGCGGTACTTTCCTGTTACTTTGACATTTTCTCTGGATTTGTCCAGGCGTTAGTATTTACATTGTTATCCATGGTATATATCTCTGGCTCTCTTCCGGAGCCGAGTGAAGAAGTGGAAGCGTAGGTTCGTAAGTTTTAATGTTTTTATAATCTAAAAATTTATTTTAGGAGGAATCGTTTATGGAATTCGCAGAGGCTATTGCAATCGCGGGTAAGGCAATTGGTGCAGGTTTATGTATGGGTATCGGTGCTATCGGACCGGCTATCGGTGAAGGTAATGCAGTTGGTCACGCACTGGATGGTATGGCTCGTCAGCCGGAAACAGCTGATAACCTTCGTATTAACATGATCCTGGGTTGTGCAATCACAGAGACAACAGGTATCTACTCCCTGTTAATCGCATTCCTGATTCTGTTTACCCTGTAATCATCGCTTTTTTTCGTATCCCATAGAGAGGAGTGAAACAAGTGTTTGAGAGTTTTATTGGGGTTAATTTCTGGACTGCTTTATTTGTACTGTTAAATACACTGGCTGTTTTCTTTGTCGCGAAGAAATTTTTATTTGTGCCGGTGAAAAATATGATCGATAGTCGCCAGAAAGAAATCGATGCCATGTATGAAGAGGCCGGTGCAGCGAAAGAGGAGGCAAAGGCGCTTCAGAGCGAGTATCAGGAGAAGCTGGCTGTGGCGCAGCAGACAAGTGACCGTATGGTGAAAGAGGCTGTTGCAAGAGGCCAGAACCGTCAGGAAGAGATCATCAGCCAGGCGAATGCTGAGGCGAGAGCGATTTTAGACAAGGCGGCAGCAGATATTGCTCAGGAAAAGAAAAAGGCAATCAATGATGCCAAGAATGAAATTTCTGCAATGGCGATGGCGATCGCTGAAAAGGTCGTTGGCCGTGAGTTGAACGATGTCGATCAGACCAAGCTGGTAGATGAATTTATTGAAGAATTGGGGGACTAATTGATGACCCAAGTCGGAAATGTTTATGGACAGGCTCTGTACTCTCTTGTGAAAGATGAGGGACTGAGCGCTGTTGTTTTAGAAGAATTAAAGGTCCTGAAGAAAAGTTTTTCTGAAGAACCGGAGTTTGTGCGGCTGCTTGCAGCTGCAAACCTTTCCAAGGAAGAACGCTGTCAGATCCTTGATGACAGTTTCCGCGGAAAAATTCAGCCTTATGTACTGAATTTCCTTAAAATTCTTACAGAGAAAGGCTATATCCGTCAGTTTTTCCAGTGCTGTGAGACATTCGAATCCCAGTTCAATCTGGATCATGGGATTCTGCCGGTTAAGGCAGTGACAGCAATTCCGCTCACCAAAGAGCAGACAGAGAAGCTGACAAAGAAGTTATCCGGTATTACCGGAAAGACTGTAATCATTGAAAATCAGGTAGATGCTGATTGTATTGGCGGTGTGCGTCTGGACTTTGACGGAAAACGCCTGGACGATACGGTAGCACACCGGCTGGAAGCCATTGGCGGCCTGCTGAAAAATACCGTACTATAAGCAGAAAGCAGGGACAGTAAATGGAATTAAGATCTGAAGAAATTACGAAAATTATACGTAGTCAGATCAAGAACTATGAGAATAAACTGGAGACAAGCGAAACTGGCGTCGTAATCCTCGTGGGTGACGGTATTGCCAGAGTTTCCGGCCTCGATAAGTGCGTAGCCGGTGAGCTGGTGGAATTCCCGAACGGCTCTTTCGGTCTTGCGCAGAACCTGGAAGAGGACACTGTTTCTATCGTAGTTTTAGGTACTGACAATGGTATCAAAGAAGGCGATACAGTAAAACGTACCGGACGCGTGGTATCCGTACCGGTAGGTGAGAAACTGATCGGCCGTGTAGTAGATGCTCTGGGTGAGCCGATTGACGGAAAAGGTCTGATCGAATCCGAGGGATTCCGTCCGATCGAGATGCCGGCACCGGGCATTATTGACAGAGAACCGGTTAACGTACCGTTACAGACAGGTATTAAGGCGATCGACTCCATGATTCCGATCGGCCGTGGTCAGCGTGAGCTTATCATTGGTGACCGTCAGACCGGTAAGACAACGCTCGCAACAGACACGATCATCAACCAGAAGGGCAAAGACGTCATCTGTATTTATGTTGCCATCGGTCAGAAACGTTCTACTGTTGCACAGATCGTAGAGAACCTGACAGCTGCAGGCGCTATGGATTACACAATCGTTGTATCCGCGACTGCTTCTGAGCTTGCACCGATGCAGTACATTGCTCCGTACACAGGCTGTACAATGGGTGAGCATTTCATGTATCAGGGCAAAGATGTTCTGGTTATCTATGATGATTTAAGTAAGCATGCGGTGGCATATCGTGCCATCTCTCTCCTGATCCGTCGTCCGCCGGGACGTGAGGCTTATCCGGGTGATGTATTCTATCTTCACTCCAGACTCTTAGAGCGTGCAGCACAGCTGTCCGCAGAAAAGGGCGGCGGAAGCCTTACAGCTCTCCCGATCATCGAGACACAGGCTGGTGACGTATCCGCATATATTCCGACCAACGTAATCTCCATTACAGACGGTCAGATCTTCCTTGAGTCTGAGCTTTTCAACTCCGGTATCATGCCGGCGGTTAACCCGGGTATCTCCGTATCCCGAGTTGGTGGTGCAGCACAGATCAAGGCAATGAAGAAAGTATCCGGTTCCTTAAAACTTCTGTATTCTCAGTACAGAGAGCTTCAGAGCTTCGCTCAGTTCGGTTCCGATCTGGATGCCGATACGAAGGCTCGTCTGGCTCTTGGTGAGAGAATCGTTGCGGTTCTGAAGCAGAAGAACAATGCACCGGTAGAGGTTGCTCATCAGGTATGCATTTTCTATGCAGTTACAGGTGGCTTCCTGAACCAGTTAAACGTTGCACAGATTCCGGAGTTTGAGCTTCGTCTTCGTGAGTATATGGAGATTCAGGGTGCAGAAGTACTCGCTGAGATCCGTACAACAGGAAAGATGGAGAAAGCTTCCGAAGAAGTGCTTAAGAATGCGTTAACTGAAATTTTAAAAGAATTTGTAAAAGCAGAGTAAGGGAGGAGGAGCAGTATGGCTGGTGTTTCCACTAAGGAAATCAAAAACCGAATCCGGAGCATGGAAAGCACAAGGCAGATTACGAAGGCCATGCAGATGGTTGCGGCTTCCAAGCTGCGCCGTGCTCAGGCCCAGGTAGCTTCCTCTCGTCCTTATTTTGAAATCTTATATGCAGCGATCCATGAGATCGCAGAGTCAAACAGCGATTTTTCCTCCCCGTATCTGGTGGAAAGAAAAGGAAAGAAAACGGCTCATATCGTGATCTCCGGTGACCGTGGTCTTGCCGGCGGCTATAACAGCAACGTGTTAAAGCTTGCCCTTTCTAAGATGGAAGACCAGGAAGTGATCGTCCTTCCGATTGGTAAGAAGACGGCGGATTTCTTTAAGAGCAGGGAGATCCCGATGTTGACAGCGTCCTATACAGAGGCTGCAGCAGTATCGCTGGGTGACTGCTTTACGGTAGCAAAGGACCTGTGTAAACGATATTTAAATGGTGAATTTGACCGCGTTTATGTGACATACACTAGATTTGTATCGGTATTATCACAGAATCCGGAGAGCTTACAGCTTCTGCCGCTGGTTCGCCGCGAGGATGTGCCGGAGAATAGCAGAAAATCTGATATTCTGTACGAGCCGAGCTGTGAGGAAGTATTTGAAACAATTATCCCGGAATATCTGGGAGGTGTTCTGTATGGTGCTCTGTGCGAGAGCAGAGCCGCAGAGCAGGCAGCAAGACAGTCTGCAATGGATTCCGCGACTCAGAATGCGGACGATATGATCGCCGATCTGAGCCTGAAGTTCAACCGTGCGCGTCAGGCTGCGATTACTCAAGAAATTACAGAGATTGTTGCAGGACAGTAAGTGCAGATGCCTGAAGATTGCCAGAGCACAGTGTGCGGAGCAATCCGGCGGTACTTACAGACTGCACGTAAATCTTAATAAGGAGTTGACCCCAATGGCGAATAATAAGGGAACAGTTATTCAGGTCGTAGGACCTGTTTTAGACATTCGTTTCTCCGATGGATGCCTGCCGGATCTTCTGACAGCGATTGAAGTCCCGAATGGTGACAATGTAGTCGTTGCAGAGGTTGCACAGCACATCGGTGATAATGTGGTTCGCTGTATCGCAATGAGTTCTACCGATGGATTGAGCCGTGGAATTACGGCGATTGATACCGGTAAAGCGATCAGTGTACCGGTAGGCGAAGAGTGCCTGGGTCGTGTATTTAACCTGCTTGGCCAGACAATCGACGGCAAGGAACAGGTTGATGCAGAGACTGAGAGATGGCCGATCCATCGTCCGGCACCATCCTACGAAGAGCAGGAGTCTGCTACAGAAATCCTTGAGACCGGTATTAAAGTCGTTGACCTGATCTGCCCGTATGCAAAGGGTGGTAAGATCGGTCTGTTCGGCGGTGCCGGTGTAGGTAAGACAGTCCTGATCATGGAGTTGATCAACAACGTTGCGAAAGCACACGGCGGTATTTCCGTATTTACAGGTGTAGGTGAGCGTACTCGTGAGGGTAACGACCTGTACCGTGAGATGCAGGAATCCGGTGTTATCAACAAAACTGCCATGGTTTATGGTCAGATGAACGAGCCGCCGGGAGCACGTATGAGAGTAGGTCTTTCCGGTCTTACAATGGCGGAGTACTTCCGTGATGTAAAACACCAGGACGTACTGTTATTCATCGACAATATTTTCCGTTTCACACAGGCTGGTTCTGAGGTATCTGCGCTTCTCGGCCGTATGCCGTCCGCGGTAGGTTACCAGCCGACTCTGGCAACAGAGATGGGCGCACTTCAGGAGCGTATCACATCCACAAAGAACGGTTCCATTACATCCGTTCAGGCGGTTTACGTTCCGGCCGATGACTATACAGATCCGGCTCCGGCTACAACATTCGCACACCTGGATGCGACAACAGCGCTGGATCGTGGTATTGCATCTTTAGGTATTTATCCGGCGGTAGATCCGCTTAGCTCCACTTCCCGTATTTTATCACCGGAAGTAGTTGGCAAGGATCACTATGAGACAGCCCGCGGCGTTCAGCAGATCTTACAGCGTTACAAAGAGCTTCAGGATATCATTGCCATCATGGGTATGGACGAGTTGTCTGAGGAAGATAAGCTGACAGTAAACCGTGCACGTAAGGTACAGCGTTTCCTGTCCCAGCCGTTCGCAGTTGCTGAGCAGTTCACAGGCTATGAAGGTAAATATGTTCCGTTAAAAGAGACCATCCGCGGCTTCCGTGAGATCATCGAAGGTAAGCATGACGAGATTCCGGAGTCCTACTTCCTGTTTGCCGGCGGCATCGATGAAGTTGTGGAAAAATGGAAGGGTGAAAAGTAAATGACTGGCTTTCCTTTGAAAATTGTTACACCGGACGGCCTGGAGTTTGACGGAACTGCTGAAGAACTGGTGGTTCGCACCATCTCCGGTGACTTAGGCATTATGGCGAAACATGTGGACTGCGTTGCTCCGCTCGGCATGGGCGAAGCCACTATCGTTGTGGATGGAAAACGCAGGTATGCAGCATGTATCGGAGGAATGGTTTCTGTGATCAATGGAGCAGTAACATTGGTTCCTACGACGTTTGAGTGGGCGGAAGAAATTGATGTGGCCCGCGCGGAAGCATCGGAAAAGAGAGCGCAGGCTGTTTTAAGCAACCGAAGTGCTACAGAAACGGAAATCAAACTTGCGAAAGCGAGATTAAAACGTGCGCTTGTGCGTAAGAATGTTCGGAAATAAAGAATATGAAAAGAGCCCCTGGAGATATGCCAGGGGCTCTTTTCACAAATACTAAAAGGGGGATGTAAGAGTTTGTAGCTAGACTACAATATATGTCATTTCCGGAAACCGGAATTTTTGTTAGGCGACCCCGGCTGCCAAAGACAAAGCGCTTATGTCTGCTGCCGGGCTCATTTGTTTTTGTTATGACTATAGTATAGCGGATAAATGTGACATAAATATGGAAAATGTATAAAAGAAAAATAAAAAAACGAAATAATTTGGTACGAAAATGGAAGAAATTATGAACATGTTTCTTAAGAGTGGCCCTGGGCTTCTCTTTTCTTGACGGATCAGTGCCGAAATGTTATAATGATTTTCAACGGTAAACAGAAGTTTGCCACGGAAATGACAGAAGTCATACGAATTTTTGAAGTACGCAGATATCAAAATTGAATATCCGGGAGATATAACGATACCAGGAAGGTATGAACATCCAGAAGGATGTGTATTTCTGGTATCTTTTTTTAGGTCTTCGAGAGGAAAATGGTGCTTTTGAACGGCCTGCTTGTGGATAAAAAATTTTCTGTCTGTAAAAAAGGAGTATTGATTATGGAAAGAACAATGAATGGAACAAAAGGAACAACAAGGACAGCGACCGCCAATATGGTGCTGGCGGCGATGTTTTTGGCCCTCGGCATCGTAATGCCGTTCATTACGGGACAGATCCCGGAGGTCGGAAGTATGCTTCTTCCGATGCATCTGCCGGTACTGATCTGCGGTTTTGTCTGCGGATGGAAATATGGTCTGGCAGTGGGCTTTATCGTGCCGCTTCTTAGAAGCGTGATGTTTGGCATGCCACCGCTTATGCCGACTGCCACATGTATGGCATTCGAGCTGGCTGCCTATGGCGCATGCACCGGAATTTTGTACAGCAGACTTCCGAAGAACAATGTGTCTATTTACATAAGTCTGATCGGTGCGATGATCGTGGGACGAGTGGTCTGGGGCATCGTGAGCATGGCAGTGTACGGCGTGATGGGAAATGCATTTTCTGTGCAGATGTTCATGGCCGGTGCGTTCCTGAATGCGATTCCGGGAATTATTATGCAGATCGTGCTGATCCCGATTATTATTATGGCGTTGAAACGCGCGAAGGTGATGGAATAAGAAATGAAAGAGATTTTACTGAGACATTTTGAGCAGTATCCGAAGATGCAGGTGACGGATGCGGTGAAATTATTATACCAGAGCGAGTTCGGCGGCGGACATATGATCGCCAATCCGGCGAAGAGTCTGAGCTGGATCAAGAACGAATGGGAGCAGATGCTGGCGCAGGAGAATGCCCAGAACGGAGCAGGTGAAAGAACTGCGGATGAGACGGCTGTCCCTGAGATTCAGGCAGAGATTTTGGAAGAAATCGGCGGAGGTATCTGCCGCGTCAGCCTGAACGCGCTGGAAGAAGGTCTGTCTGCGGAGACATTAAACCGTATGTTCGTAAAGACGGCAGACAGGACCGTCGGAAGCATCGAGAATTTTGAGAAAAAGCTGGAGACCTTGCGGGAACTTTGCGCCGCCGGTGAAACGCCATTTGGCCCGGAGGAGCTGGAAGCGTACCTTTCTGAGTATAAAGACCAGGGGTATCCTCCGGTCAGTCACAGTGAAATCTACCGTGCCAACTACCACCCAGCCTACCGTGTGACAGCTGCCAGCTACACCCGCTATTATCAGGTCTTTCTGCAGATTGACCGCGCGCTGGCGGAGGCCGGCAACAAACAGGTCGTGGTTGCGATCGATGGCATGTGCGGCAGTGGAAAAAGTACCCTGGGCCGCATTTTAGAAGAAATTTATGACTGCAACCTGTTCCACATGGACGACTTTTTCCTGCGCCCGGAGCAGCGGACACCGGAGCGATTTGCGGAACCTGGCGGAAATGTGGACTATGAGCGATTCAAAGAAGAAATCCTGGACCATCTTGCGGACCCGGAGGGATTTTCCTATCAGGTCTACAATTGCGGCATCCAGGCGCTGGATGAATTTGTGACCGTGCCATATAAAAAGTTAAATATAATCGAGGGTGCTTACAGCAATCATCCGTATTTTGGAAATCCGTATACGCTCAAATTCCTCTGTAAGATCAGTCCGGAAGAGCAGGTCAGCCGGATTATGAAGCGAAATGGGCCGGAGATGTTAGAACGGTTCAAAACTGTATGGATTCCGATGGAAAATAAATATTTTGAGACATTCTGCATCGAAGAAACGTGTATCGTGGTGTAGTGTTTCCCCCATCTTACAAATTGAAAGATTTGAAAGATGGGGGCTTTTTAATTGGAGAGGCGAATACAGTCCAGCAGCTGGATTAGATGCAAATCCTACTGTCATGTCAGTTGCTATACTGCCGTTTGAGTGGTATGATAGAAAATGACGATATGAAAAAATCTGGTAATAATGGAAGTGATTGAGATGGAAAAACGGAAGGAATCCTCTTTTTTGGAAATGACCGGTAAGATTGTAATTGCCGCATTGCTGGTGGCAATTTTGCTTTTAAATCTGTTCACACACGTGATGCCTGTGATGCGATATTACGGAACAGGAATGGAGCCGACGCTCCACGACAGACAAATTTTGTTTGTGCTCAAGACCGACGAGTTGAAAGAAGGCGACATTGCTGTTTTCTACTATAATAATAAAGTATTGGTCCGCCGCGTAGTCTGTGAAGGCGGAAAACAGATTTCTATTGACAAAGCCGGAAACGTTTCTGTCAATGGGCAACTTTTGGAGGAGCCATATTTGACGGAAAAATCGTTGGGGCAGTGCAACATCGAGTTTCCTCTTAATGTTCCCATGGGCCAGTACTTTGTAATGGGAGATGTCCGGGACGAGGCCATGGACAGCAGACTTTCAGAGATAGGAACAATCTCAAAAGAACGAATGATAGGAAAGGTGCTCTTTGCATTTTGATGATTGAAATGCCGATTCAGGTAGTAGGGAAAGGTGGTGAGAATCATGAAACAGGGCAAACGACAAAACAATCAAATATGGATGCTTCCTGTGATTCTGGTTCTTACTTTGATCATGATGTGGAGTGTGAATACGACGCGATTTTCGATTGTAAGTCTGGAGCAAAGCACCCGATGTGGAATTCAGGAGCATATTCATACGACATCCTGTTACGATACGGACGGAATTCTGCGCTGCACACAGGCAGAACATGTTCATAAGCAGAACTGCTATCTTCTGCTTTTGGAGGAAAATGACATCAATATTCTGTTGGAAGAAATTGATTATAGTGATGAGAAGTCGCTGGAAGCAGTTATGGCAAATGTGGTCGGACGTGCAGTGACACTGAACAATCGTGTGAGCAACGATGCGCAGGAGAGAATTCTTGTGCTTGCGCAAGAGGAGGCCCCTGATCCGGAAGTGACAGAGACGATTACGGAATTGAATCATACAATTGTTGAAAACCATATTCAGCCGGCAATCGTACTAAACGAAAGTCTGACAGTGGAAGAATCGGACGAATATGAAAATTTTTTTGATGGATCTGAAGCAGCCGTGATGGCATTGGCCAGTGGAAATACGGTTGCTGAAAGTTCCGACACGTTGGGCGCTTCGGAAGCAACCGCTTCCATGGAACCGACCAATGCATATCTGCTTGAGGATTCTAGTGATAGAAGAAGTTGGAGCGATTCAGAGGATGAGGATTCAATCGCGTTGGCGGCTGCTGCAGCAAATGGGGCCATTTCCGAAACGGATGGAGCAGCAGGCTCTTCCAATGTGAGTACCTTTGCGGTGGGAGACAGTGCGGTTACCGATGGACGTTATGTGAATTTTTATGTAAACATTGACGGCAGATGGACAAGCGTTGGCAGCATGCAGTATACCATAGTGAATAATTATCGGTCTGTGGAAACGGCGGAAATGCTGGCATATATAAACGACGCACTGGGTGCATCGATGACTACGGAGAGCTGGATCTTACGATACTCGGCAAATGCAAATAGAAGTTACAATAATACGGCTTCGCTGGGAAGCTACAGAACAACATTTGGAAGCAACAATCGAAATTCACCAATTTATGTCCGGCTGATGACGGGAAATAATCAGACTCCAATGTATTTCTATACGGTGGAGTTTGAGTATCCGGATGGAACGGCTACGACTCAGTATGTTCGCAGTGGAACGGCGGTCACCATGCCGGCCGGAAACTATACATGGACGAGTGGGAACAGTACGTACAATGCCGGAGATAGGGTAACAATTAACGGCGCAAAGACATTCACCGCAACGGCTACTGGTCCTGTGACATGGCTGGAGGTGCGGTATGATGTGGCGTTTCCAACGGTCAATGGTGTCACAGTCTCGATGAAGCCGACCATCTCGGGTCTTGCCAGCACAACGGTTACGGACTCCATGAGTGAAGGCGTTGGTACAACGATACGAAATGTTTCAGAACAAGAGGTACGGGGAAGTGTAAACGGAAACTCGGCTGAACTTTCGCGAATCATTCGTTTCGGTGGATGGCGTGTTGGGAATAGTGATGTGATATTGAAGCCGAATACAAGGCTTTCCTGGGATGAACTCGTATCCTATGCCAGTGGCAACTATTTGAACCTGACTGCTGTGTGGGAATATGATGCAAGGCAGACTGCGAGTTTTTATATTCGTTATGATTCTGTGGCAGTAGATACGGATGGAAACATTACCGGGCAGGACGCAAATCTGTATACGCCGGAACTGTTTGCGACGTATGTGGGAAATGCGACTAATTATTCTTATACCGATAATGAACGGTATAACATTGCAGATACAACTTCTGACAACTCCTATGGTGCAGACCGCACGATTCGAGCACTGTACGGAGAACGGTCAGAGGGAGTCTGGCTGCAGAGCTTCCCATCGGATGAGTCTATTTTTGAATTATTAAAACAATACGAAAACAAATTAAGTGTCGAAGGAGTACCGGTCGATGCCGAAGACTTGAATGAAAATGGTTATGCGATCCGATGGTATGTATTTAAGAGTCAGTCAGATGCATGGCATGTCGATGGTAAGCTGGTGCGCAAGCGGGGCATGATCCAGATCAGCAAAACATTTGCCGGAAATAAAAACGCAATTGAAGCGGCAAAAGAGGTGTTCTTTATTGAGGCATACAACCAGGAGGACGATACAAGTACAATTTTGGCACTTCATCAGTATAAGTCTTATGATCCATTGACAGACACCTATGTGTGGGAAATTGAAGATGTGGATTATGGGGAGCAATGGACGATTACGGAGTATCCGCAGGGGAATGGGGCAAGTACATTGTCAGCATTTTCCACAGAGACAACGGGAGAGGAAGACAGTGTAATGATGCTGAGGGCTCCTGCCGACAATCTGACGACTGAGGAAGTCAGCGATGATCCAGATGAAGAAGTGGATGATGAGGACGCCGAAGAACTCGATGTGTCGGAGTCAGATTCTGAGGCATATGAGCCGGATGATGAAGTTGATTTTGAATCGAAGGATCATGAATCAGAAATTGCAACTGGGGCAAATGCTTCTGTGAAAAAAACGAAAATAGCCAGCAGCTCTGATTCGGAGTTGGATTCGGATGCTGGGGAGGGATCCGATGCGGTTTCTGGTTTGAAACAGATTCTTCACAAGAGCGTGAGAGAGTTAAATGCACGAGTTCTGCAAGTGTTCAAGAAGACGGCATCAAATGCAAGCCCTTCGAATGCGGAAGAACTTACAGAACTGGAAGAAATCGAAGAGGCTGAGGAAGATGCGGATGATGTGAAGATAGCGACTGGCTCTGACGCGGAGGTGGACGTGAGAAAGAAGACCGATTCCAATGCGCTGGTATTTACGGCATCCAATTCCCTCCATGCTGCGACCAGCAGCAATTCTCTTATGATGATGGCTGCGTCAGTGCGGAGTGCAGAGCCGGAATATTATACATATTCAGAGTATATTGTGACTGATGCAGCGGGAGATCAGTCCACCCAGGGCGCAGTTCAGGGAACAGAGCTTCAGGTGACAGGTATGACATATGCGGTGGATACCGGTGTGAGTGAAGCAATCGAAGTTGCATTCACCAATATCTATCATACCAATGATGCGATCGTTCTGAAAAAGCAGGATGCTCGCACAGGAACGTCAATTGGCGGTGCCACATTCCAGCTCTTACAGAATGGTGAAGTGATGCACTTTACTTACGATACGGACGCGGAATGCTATGTGTATGATGCGGATGGAGAATTTTCTGAACTGAGCGGAACGGCCAATGGTTATTTTGAAATCTTCATTGATCAGTTCAGCTATGACCTGGGACCGATTACGATTCGGGAACTGACGGCACCGGATGGATATACTCCGGTCGGTGACGTGGAAATAGGTTATGTGGATGATGAACAGGACGAAATCGGTTTGCGAAGCGATTCACCGATGGTGAGTTACCATGATGGAGTTTTATTCATCAGCAACAGTACCGATATGACTTCCGTAACGGTGGAGAAAAAATGGGGATGTCCGGAGACGGAGTGGCGTGATGTAACGGTTCAGTTGCTGGCCAATGGCCGACTGGTCACAACACTGCTGCCGACAATAGAACCGACAGCGGTCCTGACTTCGGAAAATACATATTCTTACACGTGGTCCGAATTGCCTGTCTATGCAAATGGTACACCGATCACCTGGTCGGTGCGTGAGACGCGAATTGGCACAGAGCGGTGCAAAGAAGACTATACATTTTCAAACTGGCTGGTGGACTACAGTCTGCCGGTCTATACCTACAACGAAGACGGTATGGTGACCAACACGAAATTCACCATCACCAATGATACAAGACGAACCATGCTCCGTCTGACGAAGACGGACATGGACAACACCGTGCAGCTTGAGGGCGCAGCATTCACATTGCAGCTTCTGTTGGAGGATGGAACGCCTGACACGACTTTCACAGCACGTACCGCAACAACCGGCAGCGATGGAACGTTATTGTTCGATAACCTGCATTATGGAATGTACGTGCTGACAGAAACGGCGGCACCGGGCGGCTATAGGTTGATTCCGGAACCGATTTTCCTCACCATTGAGGAAAATGGAACTGTCACGGTACAAGAAACCATCTACGCCCAGGCAGGAAACAGCGCGTTCCACATCGTGGTGAAGAACGAGCCTGCAGCGGAACTGCCACATTCCGGCGGAGATGGACTTGGCGGCTTGTATGGAGCTGGTGTGCTGCTCATGGCTGTGGCACTGGTCTTCGCAGCACTTTCTGGTCGAAGGAGGTGCAGAGGATAGGCGTTAGAACGGAAACACATAGCCCGCCGGGGCGATGGAATAAAAAAACAAGTAACAAAAAAACAAAGGAGCAAATGATTATGAAGAAGACAAGACGTTTATTGGCGATGTTGTTGGCAGTCATAATGGTAGTTGCTATGATGCCGATGACTGTGTTGGCGGAGACGGAGACCGGAACTATTTCTATCACTCGCAGTGACAGCAGTATTAATATGTCGCTCAGAACTTTCAACTTATATCGTATTTTTGATGCAAAGTCTGTTGAAAACGGAGGCGTTCAGTATAGCTGGTTAAACACAACAGACGAAACACAGGATGATTTTTATAACTTTTTCTTTGGGATAGGTTCAAATGAGGAGCCGGCACGTGTAGAGGAACCTGAATATGGTGGAAAACTTGATGCAGTAATCCGATATATCAATCAGCAGAATACAAGTGCTGCATCAATGGCTCAGTTTACCCAGGCATTGTTAGAGTATATTAAAAGCAATGGTATTGAGCCCGTAAATGCAGGGGAAAGTGATGTGACAGTATCGTCCGCACCAACAACAATCGTATATAGCAATGTTCCGCTGGGTTATTATCTAATCGAGGACGTGACAAATAGCGAAGATGAAGGTGATGTGGTTTCAAGTTTAATGCTGGATACAACAACAAAAGAAGTTACCATTGAACTGAAGGCTACGAGACCTACCATTGATAAGTTTATTTTTGATGTAAACGATATTTTAACAGACCCGGCAAATGGAGTAGGAACAAAAGGTGCGTCTGTTACCGTTGGTGATTATGTAACATACCGCCTTGCAATATTAATTCCAGATGTATCAACATATAATAACGGATATTTCTTTGCAATCAATGATACACTTGGAGATGGAATGTCTCTGGTACAAAAAGCAGATAATGTAAAATTTGTTACAATTGATGCAAAAGGCAATAAAACAGAGGTTTCTCAGAGTTCTGGAGACAACTATCACTGGATTTTGGTTCCGGACAGCTACTCGGTTTTTGAGTCAAAAATGGCGACAGATCCGAAGTTCGCAAATCTGGTCCTTGAAGTTTTATATGGACCGAACTACTCTGATACAGATACTGTAGACAAAGAAGATTATGACAAGTATTTTTCTGGTGGCGTCATTTTGATCGATTTATACGGTCATAATGATAATCACGTGTTTACGGCGGGCGAAACATTAGAAATTTATTATGATGCAATTGTAGATGATACCATCATGATGGAAAATATGGTGACTATAGCTGGTAATAGTACCAACGAAGTTGTTTTGACTTACACATCGAACCCGACCGCTCCGCTGGAAGAATTGAGTATAGATAGCAGTAATGCGCAGGTATGGTCTCACGAGTTTAAGCTCTTAAAGAAAGCAGCGGACGGTTTTGGTGTAGCCACTGGTATCGATTTGGCTGGCGCACAGTACGAACTTTATAAAAAATCGGAATATGACAATGCTCAAACGGAAAACAGAGATCCTGTTCCGATGAAATTTTTAAAAGTGGAGACTACAGATGGGGATGGAGTGAAACACCTGAATTATTATGTTACGGCATCTTCGAATACAGACTGTGTCACCACTTTAGATAGTAACAGCAAAGGTGAAACACTGGTATATGGATTAGGTGCGGGCGAGTATATGCTGCGAGAGATTAAGGCACCGGCTGGTTATACTTTACCGACAAGTGATTTTGATCTGACAGTCACAGCAGAAATTGGCTCGATTGAAGGCGCATTGACTGGTATGGGTATCACCAGTACATCTTCTTCTGCAACAGGTCTGACTCCGAAGTTAACAAACTTTGCGAAATCTGATAATGAAAATGGTTATGTAGAGGCAGTATTGACCAATATTCCGGCTGAGGCTCTCCCATCAACTGGTGGTATGGGTACTACACTGTTCACAATCGGCGGACTTCTGCTGATGTGCGGAGCTGCTGCAT
>JAFUMF010000241.1 GCA_017482945.1 Lachnospiraceae bacterium | reverse complement strand
TTTGCAAGTTTGTGAGTTTACATAAAATTGTGAATTATTAATAAACAACCGGTAAAAAAACAGGAAACACATATGGTAAGTGACGTATCAGAAGAAGTGTGATATAATAGTTGAGGACTAACATGATGGAGGTATAAAAATGTTGGAAATGAAGAAACTTATGCCGGAAAGAATCAGACGGATCCGTCTTTCTTTGCTGGCCGGAATTTTGTTTGCATTATTTCTGACGCAGACAGTTCTGGCGGCGGAACCGATTAAAATATCATATTATTATGAAGAAGTCTGTGCGTCCTGCGACGGAACCAAAGATTTCTTTGAACTGTATAACCGGGCGATTTCGAGTGAGGACAAGAAACTGTTCCAGGCTGAGATCGCTACATATAATGTATTTATGGATTCCTGCAGAGTCCAGTATGAGGATGTGAAGGAGAAACTGGAAATTCCGTCGGGAACCAGTCTTCCGGTCCTTGTTATCGGAAATCAGTGGATCAGCGGACATGAAAATATGGAAGCCCAGCTCCGTGATGTTCTGATGGTGGAGAAGGATGCGGTACATGACACAGAGACGGCGACAGGCCAAGTAGTCGCAGAGACGGTAGAAACAATCGAGACTGCGGCAGAAGAGGAACCATCCGCATTCTGGGCTGAAGCAAAAGCAGAAATTGAAGCGTCTGAAAAACCGGTCGTTCTGCTGTTCTCCACCAACGGATGCGACGATTGTGATGCTGTGAAAGAGTGGTTTGCAGAACATGAAGCTTCTTTCGATGGTCAGGTTCTGGAATACAATATTATTGAAAAAGAATGTTTACAAGAATTGAAAGCCGTATTTACGCAGTACCAGGTTCCGGAAGAGAACCAGAAGGTGCCGGCAGTCTTTTTCGGAGATCACTATTTAATAGGAAGAGATGAAATTTCGACAATCAGAAATGAGATGCTGAAAGAAGATTCTGACAATGAAACACTGATCGAGATGCTGGATCAGGCAGCTGGCGGACAGGAAGGAACTGCGGTTGAGAGCATGAACCTCTGGACACTGGCAGCGGCAGGACTTTTGGCAGGATTCAATCCGTGTTCAATCTCTATGCTGTTGATGCTGCTGTCCCTGCTCCTCAGTGAAAAAGCTTCCATCTGGAAGAGCGGACTTCTTTATTTGGCAGGAAAGTACGCAGCATACTTATCCATCGGACTCGTGATTTTCGTTACTGCATCCCAGATTTCCAACCAGACAATGGAAACCGTCGGAAATGTAATGCAGATCGTCATGGGCATTCTGTTTGCAGTGGCGGCAGTCTTCTATATTATGGATGCGATCCGGATTTACCGTCAGGATTACGGAAATATCAAGACACAGCTTCCGGTGGGCCTGCGCAGAATGAACCACAATCTGATCAAAAAAGTTTCATCTGCAGGAGGCATCATGCAGCCGCTGATGATCCTGGTGCTTGGAATCGTGATTTCCTTCGGTGAATTTTTCTGCACCGGCCAGATTTACATGGCTTCCATTACCTATCTGTTAAAAGACCAGGTAAAAGCGGCTGTATTCCCATTCCTGGTATATACAACCGCCATGTCGATTCCTGCTGTGATCATGATCCTCCTGATCCAGAGAACAAGAAATACAGATGCAGTTTCCGATTTCATGTTCCGCCATCTGGGCGCGATCAAGATTTTCAATGCAATATTATTTATTCTCTTTGCACTTTACTTCTTAGTCTTTTAAGACGCACCGGTCAATGGTCTCAAAATTGGCATATTTCATAAGAAGGGGTCCGGGACAACCTGGATCCCTTTGATTTTCCATTTCCTGCTGGATCTCAGCAGTCAGACGGACACGTACCGCACCTCTGTGGATGTGGCACGGCTCCGGATCGTTGAAAAACTCCACACTTTTTTCCAGAATGACAGCTTCTTTTAACGGAATATCTTTTAAAGAACCTCTATATATCTGAGTGCCGCCGGCATATAGTTCCAGGGTCGGGACATGATTTTTCTTCTTGAAGAACATATAGGCCTCCTTTTGTGAATTTTGCAATAATAGGTCGAAGGAGAAAGAAATTCGGCCTTGTGAATAATGTACTACATCCTGAGGAAAAACTCAAGAATATTTATACATTTCATATACATATTGACAAATTACTCGGGGGGGGGTATACTATTTGTGATATTACTTTGTCCTATAACGTGGGGAGGAAGTGTAATCAGAAAAGGAGGAACAACATGAGAAAGACAATTAAAAAATTCGCAGCTGTAGGTATGGCAGCAGCAATGGTAACTGGCGCACTTACAGGCTGCGGCAGCAACGAGACAGCAGCAACAACAGCAGCTCCGGCAACTGAGGCAGCTACAACAGCAGCAGGACAGGCAGCAGACGCTACAACAGCAGCTCCGGCAGTAGACGCTGAGCCGGCTGAACTTACAATCTTCACAATGTCCATGCCGAACGTTGAAGATTTCGATACAAATGACTTCACACTTTACCTTGAGGAGACATTAAATCTTGATCTTAACTTCGTAACAGGTACACGTGACGACTGGTCCGATAAATTAAACATGATCATGAACTCCGATGATATTCCGGACATCATCTTCGGCGTATCCCCGGATATCGCTCGTCTTGGCGTTAAAGAGGGTATCATCATCCCGATCGATCAGTACATGACAGAAGAGTATGTACCGAACTACATCAAACTTATGAACGACAACGGTTTCAGCATGGACGTTTGCCGTGAGACAGATGGTCAGATCTACTCCATGGCTAACATCAACGACTGCTTCCATTGTAAATATGCTCGTAAGATGTGGGTTAACACAGAGTACTTAGAGCAGATGGGCAAAGAAGTTCCGACAACAACAGAGGAATTCATCGATGTTTGTAAAGCATTCTTAGAGATGAAACCGGATGGAATCGCTATCGGTGGTGCTAACTCTGGTTGGTTCGCACGTGTTCAGGACTGGTTACTTGGCGCTTACACATTCATCCCGACATCCTCTGGTACAACAAAAGTACGTGACTACGTAGTTCGTGACCAGGCTAACAACAACGAGATGGTTTGTGTAGCTGTAACAGACGAGTACAAAGAAGGCCTTAAGTTCATGAAGGAACTCTATGATATGGGCGCTCTTTATGATGGCGTATTCACACAGACTCAGGAGCAGATGAAGACTATCGTTAACCAGGCTGATGAGCCGGTATTATTCTTCCCGCTTGGTACAATCTCTGATGCTATCTCCGCTACAGATAACCCAGAGCTTTACAGAAAGTATGCTCCGATGGCTCCGATCGCTGGTCCGGACGGCACAAGAATCGCTTGGACACAGCCGAACTACGGTGTATCCTCTGGTGCAGTTTGTATCACAGACGCTTGTGAAGATTTAGATGCAGCATTCAGATTCGTTGACTTCTTCTACGGTGAGACAGGTGACCTTATGTCCCAGTACGGTGCAGAAGAGGGCGTTGACTGGGTTCTCAATCCGGAAGGCAAGAAGGGTCTCTCTGGCGAGCCGGCTCTTTACGAAGTACTTAACGTTTACTCTGGTGAAGCTCAGAACCACGACTGGCAGGACGTTGGTATCCGTGTAGCTCCGGAATCTTACCGTCTTGGTCAGGCTGTTGCTGATGGCGTAGATCCGTACGCTGCTGATGGTCTTGAGTTATTACTGTTCAACGCTTCCAAGGAATGCTATGAGCCGTATGCTTTCAATACAGATCTTATCCAGCTTAACACATTAAAGATCACATCTGAAGAAGCTACAGATATCGGTACAATCGCTGTCGAAGTTAACAAGATCCTTGTAGAGGATGAGGTTGCTTTCATCACAGGTCAGAAAGATATCGAAGCTGATTGGCAGGCTCACGTAGACGCTATGTACGCTGCTGGTCTTCAGGATATTCTTGATCTCTACACAACAGCTTACAACAGATAATCATCTGAAAAGGGTTAAAATTTCATTAGCCAAATTTTAAATGAAACTGCCCACTGATTTTCAGTGGGCAGTTTTTAGAAAAGGAGAGAACTGTATGGCAGGCAATGCAAAACAGGGGAATAATAAAATCAAAGCCGCTAACTGGCAGTTCTGGCTTATCATTGCTCTTCCCATGATTTATGCGTTTGTATTCGCATATATCCCGATGGGTGGTATCATTATCGCGTTTAAGGACTATTCCATCCGCCGCGGTATTATGGGCAGCCAGTGGGTTGGCTTTAAGTACTTTGAGCAGTTCTTGACCTCCACAAGTTCCGTGCTGGTTATTAAGAACACATTGATTCTTGGTTGTTACAACTTTATTGCAAGCTTCCCGATCCCGATTCTTCTTGCAATCGGTATCAATGAAGTTCGTGTAATGTGGTATAAGAAGTTTGTTCAGATGATTACTTATATGCCGTATTTCATCTCTATCGTTGTACTTGTTGGTATGATGATGGCTATGATGGATCAGAGAACAGGTATTATCAACAGCCTGTTAGGTCTCATCGGTGTTGGTCCGATTAACTTCTTTGGTAAACCAGAATACTTCCGTCACCTATACGTTTGGTCAGGTGTATGGCAGTCGGCTGGTTATTCCTCTATTATTTACGTTGCGGCTCTTGCAGGCGTAAGCCAGGATTTACAGGAAGCTGCAATGATCGACGGTGCATCTCGTTTACAGAGAATCATCAATGTAGATATTCCGTCTATTTTACCGACTATCGTTATCCAGCTTATCTTCAACTGTGCAAGTGTTGTAAGTATCGGTATGGATAAGGTATTCTTAATGCAGAATGACCTGAACGCAGGTGTTTCTGAGGTTATCTCTACTTTCGTATACAAAGTTGGTGTCGTTAACTCCAACTTCGGTTATTCCACAGCTGCTGGTCTCTTCCAGTCTATTGTAGCCTTCTCATTACTTGTTATTGTAAATAAGACTACAAAGAAACTGACAGAGACAAGCCTGTTCTAATAAGGAGGAGCCGATATGAGAGAAACTAAATTTAGTGAGATGAGTTTGGAGGATAAGATTGTAACGTTTGTGATCTATGCATTCCTTACACTTATCACTCTTGTCATTTTATATCCGATCGTATATGTAGTATCCGCGTCCTTCTCTGAGCCGCAGGCCGTAATCAGTGGTCAGGTAAAACTGTTCCCGGTTGATTTTACACTTCGTGGTTACGAGGCAGTACTTCAGAATGGTAAGCTGATCAACGGTTTCTTGAACTCTATTTTCTACGTAGCAGTGTCCTTAGTTATCAACTTAACAATGACAATGCTCTGTGCGTATCCGCTTTCCAGAAAAGAGTTTACAGCAAGAGGCTGGGTATCCTTATTCTTCGTATTTACTATGTATTTCAGTGGTGGTATGGTTCCGTCCTACATCCTTGTAAATAAACTTGGTCTTTTAAAT
>JAFUMF010000240.1 GCA_017482945.1 Lachnospiraceae bacterium | reverse complement strand
TGCAGAAATGGTGTTGTCAAAAATCGAATATAGACTATATAAAAATTCGTCAGAATTGAATGTCTTTATAAAATATTCAGAAAAAGACTGTTTGAATGAAATTTTGCATTTATATCAGGAAAAAAATGTCAGGATATTAAATGTGGAGATATTTCGGCAGACTGAGGAGAATAAACATATATGTGCATTGTTCGCACTTCGCATGCCAAGGAAGTATGCGGTTGAAGTGCTGGTGAAGGAGATCTCCAGTATCAAAGGAATTGTCTCTGTAGAAGAACTCTAAAGAAAAGGATTGGAAAGTGGCTTGATAAATCGGGCCGCTTTTTCCGTTTAGGAAAGTCTGCATCAGAGAGTGTTTGATTTCTCTTGCAATTACGGGTAGGTATCGTATATAATATATATGCTTTTAAAATTCTCTTCCATTCTAACGGAAGAATACTCTTGCACCATTTCTTTTATAAGGTGCTCTCTGGCACAGTGTGCTGTCTCGTCATTTCGGCAATCTATCTGACGAGTATAAATTTAATAAGAAAAGTGGAGGTGATTGAACTGCCAGTACATTGAAGAAAAAATAGGAATTATCTATAATTGAAGGAGAAGAAGCATATGGGGAAGGAACCATTACAGTGGCATCCGGCGTTTTGTTCATCGCTTCAGATTGAGTTGGAAGGCGAGCCGTTACAGTTTTTTAACGAGTACAATTTGACAAGAAAGCCGTTGCAGATGGATGTTCTGGTAATCAAAAAGATATCATCCAGAACCATACAAAAAAGTATTGGCAAAGTATTCCGGACACATAATATTGTAGAATTCAAAGGTCCTGAGGACAGTCTTAGTATGAATGATTTTTACAAGGTGCTCGGCTATGCGTGTATTTATCAGGCCAATACAGAAAAAGTAATGGAAATACCACCAGATGAAATTACAATAACCTTTGTTGTGAATCGCTATCCAAGGGAAATGATAAAGGAACTAAAACGTTTGTATCAGATTGAAGTTGTTCACATGTACCAGGGAATTTATTATTTGATAGGCCTTACATTTGCAATGCAGATTATTGTAATTAAAGAACTATCGAAACAGGAAAACAAGTGGCTGAGCCGTTTACGCCCTGGGCTCACTACGGAGGAGGATTTGAACGTATTGGCGGAGGATTACAAAGGTAAGCGGACAAATCCATTGTATGCTACTTGCATGGATGTGATTATGCGGGCGAATCCGGAAACTTATAAGGAGGGAACAGGTATGTGTCAGGCGTTAGTAGAGCTAATGTATGAATTATATGGTGATCAGTTGAAGGAGGAAGCTGCAGAGCTTGCAGCCAAAATCGCTCCGGAGATGGCAACAGAGATGGCAACAGAGATGGCAACAGAAATGGCAACAGAGATGGCAACAAAAATGGCGGCTAAAATAGCGAAAGAAGAAATAGATAAGGAAGTCTCGAAAGAAAATAAGCGTGCCAGTACAACAACAATTATTGAATTGATTCGTAAAAAAAGACAAAAGAATCGTTCAGAGGAGCAGATTGCAGAAGAACTGGAGTTAGATAGGAAACTGGTAAATCAAATTTGTAAGGCCTTTTTGGCGTTGTCATTAGATGCTTCTAATGATGATATTTATGACAAATGGAACGAAATACTCAGTGTGGCCTAAAATATTGTGAAAATCCTTATTTGGATTCGATGTTTATATGGGGGAACATCAATCTTTGCATAGACTGTTTACTTATTTGCAAAAAATATGGAATTGCACAAAAAACATTGCGAATGCAATGCGAAATCGTGTAATTTGACGCGATTGACGTCGCTAAGATTGCGTTAAGATGGAAACAAGTTGAGAATGTTTTTGAAGTTTTTTGAAGTGCCAAGCATAGAATGTCAACAACGAAAACAAACAAAAATAATTAAAGGGGAGGGTTCTTCAAATGACCGAAATTAATTTGAACATGTACCACGCCGTGGCACTTGCGGCAGCGCTGTACTATCTCGGAAACTTAATGTGCAGCAAAATTTCCATCTTCAACAAATACTGTATCCCGGCACCGTTGGTTGGTGGTGTTTGCTTCTCTCTTGTAAACACAATCCTGTATGCAACAGGTATTGCTTACATTACATTTGACTCTACATTACAGACTGTATTCCAGAACCTGTTCTTCACAACCGTAGGTTTCTCCGTAAGCCTTCCGCAGCTGAAGAAAGGTGGTAAAGCCGTTGCTCTTATGTTAGCTCTCGGTGTTATTATCACAGTCATTCAGAACGTGATCGGTGTTGGTCTTTGTGGTGCTCTCGGTGCAGATCCGCGTATCGGTCTTTGCGTAGGTTCCATCGCGATGGTAGGTGGTCCGGGTACAGCGGCTTCTTACGGTAACCTGATGGATGGCATGGGTATTACAGGTGCTTCCGTAGCTGGTCTTGCAGCAGCAACATTCGGTCTCGTAGCTGGTTCCATCATGGGTGGTCCGACAGCTCGTAGATGTATCGAAAAATACAACCTTGAAGGTCCGACAACTAAGAACGCATCTGCAGATGTTGTAGAGACAGAAGAAGATGTTGTTTCCAGTACAAGCGGTACTTTCGTAAAAGCATTCATGCTTATCATGTTCGCACTTGGTATCGGTAACTATGTTGGTGCAGTTCTGACAGAAGTTACAGGTCTTACATTCCCGGGCTACATCGGCGCTATGCTCGTAGCTGCAGTTGTTCGTAACGTAGTAGATGCAATGTACAACGAGTTCCCGATGGAAGAAGTTGACGTTATTGGTAACATGTCCTTAAACCTCTTCCTTGCTATGGCTCTTGCTGGTCTCCAGTTATGGCTCTTAGTTGACCTTGCTCTTCCGATGATCGTAACACTTGCTGTTCAGGTAGTTGCAATGTTCGTATTCTCCTACTTCGTAGTATTCAAAGTTATGGGTAAGGACTACGATGCAGCAGTTATGACTTCTGGTTTCATCGGTTTCGCAATGGGCGCTACATCCAATGCTATGGCTAACATGCAGGCAGTTACAAAGAAGTACGGTCCGTCTCCGATTTCCTTCTTTGCAATTCCGATGGTAGGAAGCTTATTCATCGACTTCCTGAATGCAATTATCATTACTGGTATGTTAGGTTGGTTATCTTAATTAAAAGAAACATATTACAAATGTAAATGGGTCCCGCCAGAGCTTGGCGAGACCCATTGCTATTTTTTGAATTTATGCTAAGATAATCGGTGACGGATCGTTAGTTGGAAGCTGCTTTCCAGAGAATATCGTGACCGATCGTTTTGTAGAAGAGTTCTTCCACATCTTCCGGATCGGATGTCTTTCCGAGGATCCACATCAGCTTCGCTACCGTTGCCTCGAGTGTCATATCGTAGGACTCGATGAGACCGAACGCATTTTTCGCCTTCTGTCCAACTTCGTATACGGACATGTTGCTGCCTTCCTGAGTAACCTGAGTGGTCATAACAACGACCTTGCCCTGCTGCACCCATTTTTCGATGGAGCTGTAGAAATCGCTGTCATCGTAGGACGGAAGACCGCCGACACCGAAGGACTCGATGATGACTGCGTCGTTGTGCTCAGCCAGGTAATCGAATACGCTCGGATCCATGGACGGGATCAGCTTTAAGAGGGCAACATTGCTGTTTAATTTGTGGTAGAAGCGAACGGATTCGCGATCCTGCCATTTGTCATCGATGTAGAAGAGGATCGTCTCGTCCTGGATCACTGCCAGATACGGGAAGTTGATGCTGGAGAATGCGCTGTAGCTCTTGGAGCGTTCCTTTTTACCGCGGGTACCTGCGATTACTTTTCCGTCGAAGACGATGTTGACACCGTGAGCGCGGTCGCTGGATGCAAAGCGTAAGGAATCGAGAAGGTTTGTTCTCGCATCCGTAACATCTAAATCGATCGGTTTCTGTGCGCCTGTGATAACGATCGGCTTTTTGGAGTGCTGGATCAGATAGGATAATGCAGCAGCAGTGTAAGCCATTGTATCGGTACCATGAGCAATTACGAAACCATCGTAATCATCATAATTTTCTTCAATTGCTCTGGAAATCATTAACCAGTGCTTTGGATGAACATTCGTACTATCGATATTTAAAACCTGAACCGATTCGACCTGGCAGAATTTACGTGCGGCAGGAACGTAGGAGAGAAGCTCTTCTCCTGTGAGGAGCGGAGTCAGTCCGTTATCACCATGTTTGCAGGCAATTGTGCCGCCGGTTCCGAGAAGTAAAATATGTTTCATTCTATGTTTCCCCTTTCGTTTGTACAGTTCCCATAAGTACTTCGAGTATATCATAGAATGATAAAGAAATTCAACAGGAGAAACCGTTTTCCTAAAAGAAAAAAGGAGGCAGGCTATATGACAAAATTTCCGAAAGACCCAGTTATGCTTTTGAGCTACATCAACACCCAGCTGAGGGACTTTTATCCGTCCATGGACGAGCTCTGCAAGGCGTTTGATGTGAAGAAAGAAGACATCGACGCAAAGCTGGATATGATCGATTATCAGTATGATCCGGAAAGAAATCAATATGTATAAGTGATTTTCTGATGGCAAATTCTGTTATATGCAGACAAAAAGCATAAAATTCTCTGACTCAAACCAGACTATCCACATGGAAAAACGGAATGAGATCAGAGAATTTTTTTTGAATTTTTTTAAATGTGGTGTGGCCGGATGGTGCCTGGAAATTGTATTTACCTCCATCGAGTCCATCATGGCGAGAGACATGCGGCTCATGGGGAGGACTTCGCTCCTGATGTTCCCGATTTATGGAATGGGGGCACTTCTGGGGCCCATTTCCAGAGGGATCGATTCCTGGATCGGCGATGCGAAGGAGCTGAGGCTGAAGGATAAGTTCTGGAGACATGGATTCAATGACATGGTGCTGATTTTTGTGGCGGAATATGTGTCCGGAGCGTTTTTGAAGGCCAGAGGCATGTGCCCGTGGGATTATACGGGGCGGCTTTTCAGTGTGGATGGTCTGATCCGGCTGGATTTTGCTCCTTTCTGGTTTGGGACCGGACTTTTGTTTGAGAGAATCACGCTGGCGAAGGAAGGAAAAAGAGCGTAAATTCGGCGGATTTTCTTGCAAATGCCATGGCGGTTTTATATAATATTAGGATATAGACAAAAATAAATTTACAAGAAGAAAAGGTGAAAAATATGATTCGATTTCTTATTTTATGTCTGATCCTTGGAGGATTTTTGATTTTTGCATATCCGATCCTCATTATGCAGAATTCCCTTGGCAAAAAGGATCCGGTGGCAGCTGGAAATGAAAGCACCGGAATTGTCCGGTTCATGTTCCGCCTCTTTTTGAAGGTGGCGGGAGTAAAGCTTACGGTGATCGGAGAAGAAAATATTCCGAAGGATACGGCAGTTCTTTATGTCGGCAACCACAGAAGCTATTTTGATATTCTCGTTGGCTATGCAACGACTTCCGGCCTCATGGGATTTGTAGCCAAGAAAGAGATGGACAAATTTTTAATTCTCAGAAGCTGGATGCGCAACGTAAACTGTCTGTTTTTAGACAGAAAAGATATCAAAGCAGGCCTGAAGACGATTTTAGAGGGCATTGAGAAGGTAAAGAGCGGAATTTCCATCTGGATCTTCCCGGAGGGAACCAGAGGAAAAGGCGTGGATGAGCTGGATATGCTTCCGTTTAAAGAAGGAAGCTTAAAAATAGCCGAAAAGAGCGGCTGTCCGGTCATTCCGGTGGCGATGGTGAGAACTGCGGATATTTTTGAGAAGCATGTGCCGCGCGTCGTGCCGACAGAAGTGACCGTTTATTATGGAAAGCCGATTTATCTTAAGGAGCTGGAGCCGGAGAAGAAAAAACATGCCGGCGCTTATACCAGAGACGTGATCATGGAGATGATCAAGGAGATCCAGTAATCAGAACAAAGACCAGAAGTGAGTCCGGAGGATTCCGGGCGTGACAGGAGTGACAGTATGAAGAATGTAGACTTAATGGAATGCAGAAACAAACTTGATGTGATTGACCGTGAGATCGTGAGACTTTTTGAGGAGAGAATGACGATCTGTGGTGATGTGGCTGAGTATAAGATCGGAACAGGAAAGGCTGTTTACGATGCAGAGCGCGAAAAACAGAAAATTGCAGCGGTGCAGGAGATGGCTCACAGTGAATTTAACCAGATTGCGGTGAAGGAGATTTTCTCCCAGCTGATGGCGATCAGCCGTAAATTTCAGTATGGGCTCCTGGCGCAGAACGGAAAAGTGGAGCCGATCGGATTTGAAGAGGTAGAAAGCCTGAAAAAGTCCGGTGCGAAGGTCGTGTTCCAGGGCGTGGAAGGCGCGTACAGCCATGCAGCAGTGAGAAAGTACTTCGGCGAAGATGTGGAAGCATACCATGTTCCGGAATTTGAAGATACCATGAAAGAGGTGGAAGCCGGCCGCGCTGATTATGCGGTCCTCCCGATCGAGAATTCCACCGCCGGATTTGTCATCAAGAACTACGATCTCCTGGCAAAATATAAGAATTACATAGTTGGTGAAGTGTATATCCCGGTATCTCATATGCTTTTAGGTCTCCCGGAGGCAGAACTCTCTGACATCCAGAGCATTTTCTCCCATCCGCAGGGCCTGATGCAGTGCACGGAATATCTGGATGAGCATAAAGACTGGAAGCAGTTCAGCGTGTTGAATACGGCTGTAGCTGCAAAGAAAGTAAAAGAAGACGGTGATAAGAGTCAGGCTGCGATCGCAAGCCGTGTGGCAGGCGAGCTGTATGGTCTTAAGGAACTTGCAGAGGGAATCAACAATGAAAAATGCAATACCACAAGATTCCTTGTTCTGTCCAGAGAGCCGGTCTATGAAAAATGCGCGTCTAAGGTGAGCATCATGTTTGAGATTCCGCATGTGAGCGGTTCTCTTTATAACATCCTGGGAAATTTCATCTTCAACGGCGTTAACATGATCATGATCGAGTCCAGACCGATTCCGGAAAAGACGTTCGAATACCGTTTCTTTGTAGATTTTGAGGGAAGTCTGAGTGATGCGTCTGTCAGAAATGCGCTGACAGGAATTGCAGCGGAGGCATCGGTCCTCAAAATCTTAGGAAATTATTAAAATAAAAAGACAGGAGGAGTGACCATGGCATCCCATTTATTTGCCGCAATTGATGTAGGATCATTTGAACTGGAGCTGGGTATTTATGAGATCTCCAACAAAAATAAAATCAAACGGGTGGACCATGCGCGCCATGTGATCGCACTGGGACGTGAGACCTACAACACCGGAATGATCAGTTACGGAATGGTGGAGGAAATCTGCGATGTGCTCAGCGGATTTGTGCGGATCATGAAGAGTTATAAAGTGTCCGATTACCGTGCCTACGCCACAAGTGCCATGCGAGAGGCAAGAAACAGCCAGATCGTTCTGGACCAGATCCGCGTCCGCACAGGAATCGAGGTCCGGATCATCAGTAACTCCGAGCTTCGATTCTTAAGCTACAAGGCCATCGCTGCCAAGGATGAAGAGTTCGATAAGAACATCCAGAAAGGTACCGCCATTGTGGACGTGGGCTTTGGAAGTATGCAGATCTCTCTGTTTGATGAGGGACTTCTCGTTTCCACAGCCAATGTGCCGTTAGGCGTTCTGCGAATTCTCGGCGAGCTGGACCTGGTCAATACGACGGTGGACCGCACTGCGGATGTGATCGGCGAGATGGTAACAAACGAGCTGAATCAGTATAAGAAAATTTATCTGGAAGAACGCCGCATCAAGAACCTGATCGCCATCGGTGACAATATTCTCTATCTGTTCCGCCATGCTGACCAGGGAAAACTGCTGACACGAGTGACAAAGCTGCAGTTTGATGAAATGTACAACCGGATCAGCAGAATGAACTTGTCGCAGCTTGAGGACGAATTCGGCCTGAACAGTGAGGCTGCAAGAATGCTTCTTCCGTCGGCCATTATTTATAAGAAGGTAATGGAAATGACAGGGGCAGAGCAGATCTGGATTCCTGGCATTCGCCTTTGCGACGGAATTGCTGCGGAATACGCGGCAGACAACAAACTGATCAAGTTTAAACATAATTTCGATGAGGACATTATCAGTACCTCCAGAAATATGGCGGTCCGCTATCGCTGCAAATCTGCCCATTCAGAGCAGGTGGAGATCCATGCCCTTAAGATTTTCGATACGATGAAGCGGTACCATGGAATGGGCGGAAGAGAGCGGCTTCTCTTACAGATCGCTGTTATTGTCCATGCATGCGGAAAGTTCATCAGCGTGCGGAATGCCAACGAGTGTTCCTACAATATTATTATGTCCACAGAGATCATCGGACTGTCCCACTTAGAGCGTGAGATCATCGCCAATGTGCTGCGGTACAATGTCCGTGATTTCGATTATAATCTGGTCCAGATGGAGGCAAATCTGGACAATATTTCCGGTTCCTATGGAAGCCACAAAGATGTAACGATCCTGATCGCGAAGCTGACAGCGATCCTTCGTCTTGCGGATTCCATGGATCATGCCCACAGACAGACCTTAAAAGACTGTAAGATGGAAGTGAAGGACGGAAAACTTGTGGTGAAGACCACATATCCGGGAGATATGACGCTGGATACGCTCTCTTTTGAGCAGAAGGCATCATTCTTCGAAGAAATCTTCGGCATCCGACCGGTGCTGAAACGGAAAAGGAGCGTGTAACGGATGGCAGGTAGCGAAAGCAAATATTTAGATCCGAAAAACTATGTGAACAGGGAGCTGAGCTGGCTGGAATTTGACTACCGCGTTCTTGGTGAAGCAAAAGATAAGACGACTCCTCTGTTTGACCGAATGAAATTTTTAAGCATTTCCGCCTCTAACCTGGATGAATTTTTCATGGTCCGCGTTGCGTCCTTAAAGGATATGGTCCATGCAGGCTACACAAAGCCGGACATTGCGGGAATGACTCCAATGGAACAGCTGGAAAAGATCAGCGTGAAGACTCATGAACTGGTGAATCAGCAGTATCATATTTACAACCGCTCTCTGATTCCGGCGCTTGAGAACAATGGACTGAATGTTGTGATCAAACATGAGCACCTGACAAAGGAGCAGGAAGTGTATGTGGACCGGTATTTCAAAGAGGAAGTATACCCGGTTCTGACACCGATGGCGGTGGAC
>JAFUMF010000239.1 GCA_017482945.1 Lachnospiraceae bacterium | reverse complement strand
TAATGCTAATTTTCTCATAGTTTTTCCTTTTGTTTTTCATTAATTTTCCGCTGATATTTACGGGAAACCACAAAACATTATAAGCGATTTTCTAATTCGTGACAAGGGATTTCCTTGAAATTAAAGAAAAGCCCGGACAATTTGCCCGGGACTTCTCATAGATATATCTCCAAACATGGCCCTCCTGGAGCACTCTATCACGGAGAAGTGTGTAAACTCTGTAAGATTCATCGCCGAGCCTTGCAGAAAGAGTCATACCTACCGCCGCAGAAATGCCCTATCCAAGAGAATCACTGGACATTATTCACCAAATACTGCTTTATAGTCAGCCTGAAATTTTGCAATACCTGCGTCTGTTAACGGATGTTTTGTCATCTGCTCGATAACAGAATACGGAACTGTCGCAATATCAGCACCAGCCAGTGCACAGTCGGTCACGTGCATTGTATTGCGAACACTGGCAGCGATGATCTGAGTTTTAATATCAGCAATTCGGAAGATGTCAGCGATCTCAGTAATCAGATCCACACCTCTTGTAGAAATGTCATCTAAACGACCAAGGAACGGAGAAACATAGGTCGCGCCTGCTCTTGCAGCAAGAAGTGCCTGGTTTGCTGTGAAGATCAGAGTCACATTTGTTTTAATTCCCTCGGCTGTGAGCACCTTGCACGCCTTTAAGCCTTCTACAGTCATCGGAATTTTTACGACCATATTCGGATGGATCTTCGCGATCTCTCTTCCCTCAGCGATCATGCCTTCAGCATCGACTGTAGTCGCTTTTACTTCTCCACTGATCGGACCGTCAACGATAGAAGCGATTTCTGCGATAACTTCTTCAAATACTCTGCCCTCTTTTGCAATTAAGGACGGGTTTGTTGTTACACCACAGATCACACCCATATCATTTGCCTTTTTGATATCAGATACCTTTGCTGTGTCGATAAAAAATCTCATAGTTCTTCCTCCTCATTCTTCTTTTTTATTTATTATACAACAACCACACGAAGAACCGCTACGATTTGTCCCGGTAAATTGAAAGAAGGCTTTCTACCCGATCTGCAATATTTTCAACCGCGTCTTCTGGTGGATCTGTTCAGCCAAAATGCAATTCTGTATCTCATCCAAGATAAATTCCATTGTCCATAATCTCAGTATACGCCTGATTGAGCGGCATTTCAACAAAATATTCAAGCCTTCTACTGCTCATTTCCCATTGCAGCACCAATCATTGAGACCTTTCGGTTAAAAAAGGACATAAAAAAAAGGAGTGCTGCGTTTTGCAACACTCCTAAATTATTGTTTGATTTTAAATTGTCCCTAAATTAGTTCTTTTTTACATCTTTGAACTTCAGAGCGATCTTGATAAGAAGCTCTACGATCTTCTCCATGGACTGGATGCAAACGAACTCATATTTGCCATGGTAGTTGTGGCCGCCTGTGCAAAGGTTCGGGCACGGAAGTCCCTGGTAGGACAGTCTGGAACCGTCTGTACCGCCACGTACCGGGCTGATAACCGGAGCATCGATGCCCAGCTCTTTGAATGCCTCAGCAGCTACATCGAGAAGGTACATATGCGGACGGATCTTTTCAGCCATGTTGTAGTAGGAATCGTTAACGATTACTTCTACTGTTCCCTCGCCGTACTTCGCATTTAAGAACTCACCAACTTTCACAGCCAGTGCTTTTCTTTCGTTGAAGATGTCCATATCATGGTCACGAACGATGTAGTTGAGAACTGTATGCTCTACGTTACCGGACATGTTGTTTAAGTGGAAGAAGCCTTCGTAGCCTTCTGTGTTCTGCGGTTTGTCGAAGGACGGAAGCATGGACTCATATTCCATACCGATGAGGATGGAGTTCACCATCTTGCCTTTTGCGCTGCCCGGATGGATGTTCTGGCCGTGGATGATAACCTTTAAGGAAGCTGCGTTGAATGTTTCGTATTCCATGCTTCCCCAAGCGCCGCCGTCTACAGTATAAGCAACGTCTGCGCCCCAGCCTTCTACGTCGAAGTTGTCAACGCCGTGTCCTATTTCCTCGTCCGGTGTGAAAGCAACTTTGATTGTACCATGCGGGATCTCCGGGTGATTGATAATATACTCAGCCATGCAGATAATTTCTGCGATACCGGCTTTGTCGTCAGCACCGAGTAATGTGTGACCGTCAGCTGTGATCAGGTCCTGACCGATGTAGTTCTTCATGAACGGGAACATCTCCGGGCTTAAAACATACTCTGTGTCGCCTAATTTGATATCGCCGCCATCATAGTTTTTGATGATCTGCGGACGTGTCGGGTCGTCCGGATAATCGGAAGAAGTATCCATATGTGCAAGGAAACCAACAACCGGGCAGTCAACATCTACGTTTGCCGGGATCGTACCGTAAACATAGCAGCGGTCGCTCATGGAAACATCCTGAAGACCAAGCTCTTCTAACTGGTTTTTCAGATATTTTGCAAGCTCGAACTGTTTGTCAGTACTCGGGTTGATTTTTGTCTCCGGCTGAGACTGAGTATCGTATTCAACATTCTTTAAAAAATAATCAACAACTTTGGACATGTTTTGCTCTCCTTTTTAAAGACATAATTTTGGTGGTAGAATTACCAATTGTTACCCCAACTAATATTATAACAGATTTCATGTAGGATGTCCACGAATTACTAATTTCCCTGGAGAATTCTTGCAAGTTCAGAATCTTCATTTAAAATAATGGTTTTGTTGGATCCTTTCAGGCTGATCTTTAATGCATCCAGGCTTCGGAGGTAGTTGTAATACTCTGCCTTGCTCTCGTCGTTATAAGCTTCAGAGAGAATACGCATGTACTCAGCTTCGCCTTCTGCGCGGATTTTTTCCGCCTGTGCCTTCGCCTCAGAAATCAGGACAGAAACCTCGCGGTCTGTGGAGTTCTTAATGACGTTGGATTCATATTCACCGTCGGCGATGTAGCCGGCTGCAATGTTCTGACGCTCCGAGATCATACGCTGGTAAACGGCCTCTTTGTTGGAGTCCGGGAGATCCAGCATCTTTGTCTCGACTTTCTTTACAGTGATTCCGTAGCTGTCAAGGGAGTCACCGATTTTTTCTGTGATCATTTCTGCCAGCTTGCCGTCACGGCCGGAAATCACATCTGCCTGGTCCGTAGAAGAAATGACATTCTTCACAGCGTTGTAAACGACAACCGAGATTCTGCTTTCCGCATTGGCTTTATTGGCACCAAGACGGGACAAGTATTCAAGCGGATCTGTGACTGACCAAAGTGCGAAGGAATCTGTCACCATCACTTTTTTATCTCTTGTATTGACCTCACTCGGAACAAGGTCATAAATCATCTCATAGTTCG
This sequence comes from Lachnospiraceae bacterium, assembly GCA_017482945.1. Classification (GTDB taxonomy): domain Bacteria; phylum Bacillota; class Clostridia; order Lachnospirales; family Lachnospiraceae; genus Pilosibacter. The sequence continues at coordinate 1,366 of JAFUMF010000239.1, read as the reverse complement.
GGATGGACTGGGTCGTCTGGATAAATGGGATTTTAAAGCTCAAGCCCGGCTCATCGATGACTTTTACAACCTTACCGAACTGTAAGACCAGTTTGTATTCGTCATTGTATGTGCTGACAATGCTGGAACTCAAGGTGATAAGAGCCAGGATGAGAACAACGATCGCCACAAAGGATTTGCTTAATTTCTTCATATATTCTCCTCCTCTCTTACTGTCCACTTGTAGTCGTGGATGTGAACGGTTCCAGTGGAAGCATGGTCTGGGTGCCGCTTCCATTGTCGATGATGACCTTTAGATCCGGAAGAATTTCTTCCATGGTCTCATAGAACATACGCTTCTTTGTGATCAGCGGATATTTAATGTATTCGGAATACGTATCCTCAAAACGAGCCACCTGACCGGTTGCTTCGTTGATTCTTTCCTGCTTGTATGCTTCCGCCTCCTGGATCAATTTGTCGGCTTCGGCTTTTGCCTTCGGAATGTTCTCAGACTGATACTTCTTCGCTTCATTGATGGCAGTCTCCATGCCCTGTTTTGCATCTTCTACTGCCTTGAATGCGTCTGCAACGTCGGTACGCGGCATATCAGAGTCCTGAATGGAAACATTGTAAATGCCATAGCCGATGTTTTCATTTACCAGTCTCTGAGTCAGCTGCTCTTTGATCCGCTCCTGGATCTGAGTCTTGCCGGTCGTAATAACTTCATCGACATTGTACATACCAACGGTATCTCGAATGTAGCTCTGCGCCAGGTTTTTAATGATCTCCTCATAGACCGTTCTGTGGCGGACTGCCTGGATCGGGTCTGTGACCATGTATTCAATATAGAAATCAACATTGGTCAGGTTAAAGTCTTTAGTGATCATGAGACTTTCATTTTCAATGGTCACTGGATTATCCGGGGATGCACCTGCGGCACGGTTTGGATCTGTGGTATAGCCGATCTGCATGCCGGTGATCTCCTTGGAGACCTTTGTGATCTTCTGGATATACGGAATTTTGAAGTGGAGACCGGAAGATTCTACCACAGCCGGACTTCCGAATGTGGTCACAACAGCCATCTCCTGTTCAGTGAGGGTATAGAAGCTATTGAAGCCAGTTACCACAAGGAACGCAATGACTGCGACAATACCGATTCCTTTTCCTGCCAGTCCAAGGTTCCGGTTGATGTTTGAGCCGGAAGTTGTCCGTTTTGCCCGTTTCGGTGCCCCATTTTCATCCTGCTCAAAGACGACGTTATCAGACTTGTTTTCTTTTTTCTTTGCAAAACTGTCAAAGACCTGGTCTAAGGTTCCGTTCTTCTTCATAGAAGAAATACCAAATGCGCCAAGTACAATGAGCCAAATAAGAAGTTCTAACATTCTTT
>JAFUMF010000001.1 GCA_017482945.1 Lachnospiraceae bacterium | reverse complement strand
ATTCCATTTGTTCTTCTTGGCATTTATGCGCCAAAGCAGGTGTTAAAAATCATGGGCGGTGACCCGATGATCATGGAGCTTGGCGAAAGCTACATGAGAATCATCCTGATCGCAGCCCCGACATTTATGATGAACTACATCTTCACTGCATTTGCAAGGAACGACAACGCACCGACGATCGCCATGATCGGTTCATTGTCCGGAAGTATGTTCAACATTGTGTTTGACTATATCCTCATGTTCCCGATGGGCCTCGGAATGACCGGAGCAGCGCTTGCGACAGCGCTTTCGCCGGTGGTCACCATGGCGATCTGCTGTGTACATTATGCAGGCAAACACAACAGCATCCGATTTAAGTGGAGGAAACCATCATTCCTGCAGCTCATTTCCTGCTGCCAGCTTGGAATCTCCGGCTTTGTCGGTGAAATGGCATCGGCCGTCACAACGACCATCTTTAACATGCTGCTCCTGGGAATTACCGGAAACATCGGTGTAGCCGCATATGGAATCGTTGCCAACCTGTCCCTGGTCGCGACCGCAATCTTCAACGGTGTCTCTCAGGGAACCCAGCCATTGATCAGCAGAAGTTATGGCCATGGAGATCAGAAAAGCGTCAGCCAGTTGTTAAAATGGGGCATGATCGTGACCGTAATAGTCGAAGCGATCCTGATCGCCGGCGCGTGGGGATTCACCGATGTCTTTGTTTCCATTTTCAACAGCGAAGGAAATGCGGCCCTCCATACATACGCCTTCGATGCCATGAGACTTTATTTCCTGGGCTATCTGGCTGCCGGTATCAATATCATGCTGGTATCTTATTTTTCTGCCACAGGAAGAGCAAAACCGGCGTTCGTGGCATCCATGCTCCGAGGCGCGGTGGCAATTGCGATCTGCGCGATCGTTATGGCGAATATCTTGGGGATCAACGGAGTCTGGCTGTCATTTTTGGCTGCGGAGGTGATTACCCTGTTGGTCAGCATCTGGATGATGCGAATTTAGCGAAATCTTAACTCAAAGCCACCTCACATTAACTGTACGGACTTCCGGATCCCTGTTAAAATGGACAAAAGTGAATGTTCAGGAGGAATCTTGTATGGTAGATAATATTTTCGTGGCAGTTATGACAGTAATTTTGGTAGCAGCTGAAATTTTCGGCTTATGGATCGACTCTGCAAAATAAATCAGATACAGATACTGTGTATCGAAAACAGTAAAAATGAATACATAAAGCCTCAATAAATGAAAATCGCCGTGTGCCGGTCTGGAAAGATTGTGTCACGGCGATTTTCTTTTCGCCTGTTTTCGGGAGTGGTTCTTGGATTTTTGACGGTTTTTGATGAAAAAACAGTGAATTTATCATTTCTTAGCGAAAAAGGTCTTGACGTTTTTGAAAAAGTAGTGCAAACTGTTATAAATAGTATTAAAAACTACATGTTAGGATTGGGGATTTTTTTATGGTACAGATTATTACAGATTCTTCCACATTATACAAGATTGACGAAGCGCAGAGTAAGGGCTTCGAAGCAGTTCCGCTTTGTGTTTCTATCGGTGATTGGGATGGCAGAGACCTTCACATGGATTACGACAGATTTTATGATACAATCAAGTCCGGTCAGCACCCGAAGTCTTCTCAGCCGCCGATCGGTGACGTGGTAGATGCGTTTGAGAAATATCCGAACGATGAGATCATCAATATTTCCATGGCAGACGGTCTTTCCGGTACATATCAGAGTGCATGCAGCGCAAGAGAGATGGTTGAGCACAAAGATAACATTACTGTTATCAACTCCAGAACACTCTGTGGCCCGCACCGCTATATGGTAACGATGGCTCAGAAAATGAAAGAAGAAGGAAAGACAGCAAAGGAGATCATCGACTGGGTAGTACAGAAATCCCATGAGACACATTCCTGGCTGATCCCGCAGGACTTCGGTTTCTTAAGAAGAGGCGGACGTATGACTCCGACTGCAGCTGCGATCGGTTCTGTTCTGAAATTAAAACCGGTTCTGACTTTAACAGAAGACTGCAAGAAGTTAGATAAATTTGCGATCAAGAGAACCTTCTCTTCCGCAGTGAAGGCAGTTCTTGACAGCTTAGATGCAAAGAAATTTAACAAAGATTATATTTTCTATGTAGTACACGCACGTGCACACAAAGATTGCCAGATGGCAGTTGATATGATCAAGAAGGCATTCCCGGAAGTAGAAGTTCAGACATACGAGCTGAGCCATGCATTCATCACACAGGGCGGCCCGCAGTGTGTAGCGATCCAGTATATCAAACGTTAATAAACGATCCTTTAGCAGGTATAGAGCGAATATGTTCTATACCTGTTTTTTTGATTTCTAGGAAAGACCTTATCACGCTAATGCGTGAAAGCTCTTCCATGGGTGATCATTTTCGGTCCTAGAATGGAAAATTATGGAAATCTGACGGGGAAATGTAAGTAAATGTTAAGGTTCCCTGCGAAAATGTCTGATATAATTAGGGTGAAGAACCAGAACTTTACTATATTAGACAGGAGGTACTGCCTATGAAGATAAAGAAATATATGTTCCTTTGGATGGCTTTGGGATGTCTGACACTGAACGCTGTGGGATGCCAAAACGTAGTATGCAGCCTTGAGACAACGGCTGCGGCAACGAAAGAGGCCGAATCATCAAGGGAAGAGACCGAACCTGCAGAAGCACCGGCTGAGGCGGAAACAATCGCAGAAACCTCTGAAAAGATCGTCTACGAGACCAACGCTCCGGAATTAGAGACCCTTGAAGCATCAAAAGAATCCTTATTTGACCATGCAGTTTCCGAGGCGATTTTAACACAGAATGCGGAATGGTTCACCGGAGAAGAATGCCAGGCGGAGGGCCATATCATTCTCAGCGTAGAGGAGACGGACGATATTCTAACGGTATATGCGCTGACAATGTACGGAGAGTATGCATTTCAGAATGTGGACTATTTTATCAAATCCGCAGGAACCGGCGTCATTCCGGCTGTGCTGACCTTTGATCTTAGGATCAGCAGCAACAATGGATTCCGATCCATGGAATTGCCGGAGGATGGAAGCGGCTATACCGAGTCTGTGAAAAGAATGTTTCCGGAGTATCTCTGGGACCGGGTCCTTTCGATTCAGGAGGAAGACCGGGCGGCGCTTACAGAAATGGAACGCAGCTATGCAGAGCGGTATCTGGAAGCAATGGGCCGGGACGCTGTCATCGGCGATTACGCAGACGTTGGCCACACCTATTTGACGGACCACGGAATCAGCGTGGAGGTTTCCAACAAAATGCTGGAATATGAAAAGAACATGGGACCGTATCCAGGATGTCATGGAACGACAGAAACGATCGAAGATGGTGTGAGGTATTTATATTCCGTTTTTGTAGACGAAGAAGTGAACCAGATCATTTATGAAAAGCGTGTATTTGATACACTTGAAACAGTCGAGAAATTTGTCTATGACGCCGAGACCGGTGAGGAAATTGAAATTTGCGGTTATCCGAAAAAAGAGTAGGGTCAGATTGGGGAAGATATGGTAAAATAGTGAAAATAGATCAGATTATAAGTGAGTGAAAATATATGGAACCATATTACTATCATCAAATGTCAAAAGTGGAGCAGGCGGTCTATCATGCCATGAAGACCGGTTTTTCGGAGATGGCGACTTCTTTCCTCGTGCCGAGAGTGGAGGCGAAGACGCTTTCTGAGGTGTTCTTCCAGATGCGGCTGGACCATCCGGAAATTTTCTATGCGGTAGGATTTAAGTACCGCTCTTACAGAGACTCCGGAAATCTGGAGATTTTGCCGGAGTATTTGTTTGAAAAATCGAAGGTGAAGGACCACCAGAAGGCGATGAAAGCCAGAGTGGAAAAGCTTGTGAGACCGGCGATCTCCATGAGTGAAAAGGAAAAAGAACAGTACATTCACGATTTTATCTGCCAGAATGTGCGGTATGATAAATTAAAAAAGGCCTATTCCCATGAAATCATCGGCCCATTGGGCCAGGGAGTCGGTGTCTGCGAGGGAATTGCAAAGACCGTAAAGATCCTCTGTGATCAGTTGGGAATCTGGTGCATCATTGCGGTATCCGAAGCGAACCCAGAGAAAAAGATCAAATACCGCCATGCATGGAATGTGGTAAAGATCGATGGCAAGTATTATCATCTGGATGCCACCTTTGATAATTCCCTGGGAAAAGGGGAGATGGTCCGGTACGACTATTATAATCTGGATGATTCCAGAATCTTTAGAGACCATGAACCGGTGATCTGGAAGACTCCGGTCTGTGGGGACGGCGAACACTTTTATTATAAGGAAAAGAAGATTTCGTTCACGAAGGTGGAAGAAGTGAAAAAACGTGCGGTCCAGGCTGCCAAGAAAGGAAAGCCGTTTATTTTCCACTGGAGAGGCGGCTATCTGACCAGAGAAGTCCTAAAAGAACTTCTTGAAGCGTTGGATGAGGCGGCGAAGGAGAAGGGAAAATATCTTCGCGTGAGTCTCAACTGGCCGCAGGCAGTGCTCCATGCAAAGTTCGCGGAGATCCTTCCGGAGCAGGCTGTTGTCATGGAGGAAGCGAACGAGGGCGAGCAGTTATAGAAAATGGAGGCAGACGTATGGGACTTTTTAATAAAAAGCCACCTCTTGATAAAGAGTGGGAGAAGCTTTTAAAAGAAGAAAGTAAATTTTTAGTGGCCCGTGTGGAGAAGAAGGACTCCCTGATCAACAGAAAACTGGCGGAAGTCGTGCCGGAAAAGCTTCAGGGGACTCTGGATACTGCGTTTGCAAAGGCATTCGGGCTGATTTTTGATAAAGGAACCGGTATTATTGAAAAGACTTACAAGAAGGAGGAACTTGAGAAAAATTTCCAGATCAACCAGTACATTAATGAGGTGCGCCATGATGCAAAATCCTTGAAGGTCTTTTCAAAAAAGGCGAAGCAGTCTGGAAATTTCAATCTCCTGGCATCCGGTGTTTCCGGTGTCGGCATGGGCGTTCTTGGAATCGGAATTCCGGATATTCCGGTGTTTATCGGCATGGTCTTAAAGTCGATGTATGAAATCGCACTGAATTATGGTTTCCGCTACGATACGGAAGAAGAGCGATATTTCATCTTAATGGTGATCGAGGGTGCGGTTTCCCATGGAGATGAGATGTTAAGGATCAATGAGAAGATCGATGCATTCATGAAAAATAGTGTTCTTCCGGAGAATTACGACCGGGAATCTCAGATTAAAAAGACATCAGCTTCTCTTTCTAAGGAACTTCTCTATATGAAATTCCTCCAGGGCGTTCCGGTGGTCGGAGCTGTGGGCGGTGCCTATGATGCAGTCTATATGAAGCAGATCACCAGCTATGCAAATCTGAAATATAAACACAGATTCCTTCGGAAAAAGTTCAAGCGCTGATAAGGTTTTAAACGAAGCGATTATTTTACTGTTTACAGATTTTTTTACTTATGTTATAATATGCCCCGTATGAACTAAAAATATGTCCGGCTGTGCTGCAGGCAATGACCGGATAAGAAATACGAAAAGGATGGTTTTGCAATGGCAACTTTACTTGAAACCTGGAGAAACCTCGCGTATGGCGATGGTCTCGATGATAAAAAGAAAGAAGATCTTTGGAGAGGTTATTTCACAATTGAAAAAGGAATCTACGAGAAGATCCTTTCCAATCCGGCAGAAGTAGTAGAAGGAACAGTGAAAGAGCTGGCTGAGAAGTATGAGACAGAAGTTCTTATTATGACTGGTTTCTTAGATGGTATCAATGAGAGCTTAAAGGGTTATGAGAACCCGATCGAGACAATGGACGAGAATACTGTTGTTAAGATCGAGATCGACCCGGAGAAGCTTTACTACAATATGGTAGAGGCGAAGGCTTCTTGGCTTTATGAGCTTCCGCAGTGGGATGCGATCCTCACTAAAGAGAAGAGAGACGAGCTTTACAAAGCTCAGAAAGCTTCCGGTACAGTTCGCCGTGAAGGTCTTAAGATTTACCCGAACGATCCGTGTCCGTGCGGAAGCGGTAAGAAGTACAAAAAGTGCTGCGGCCGCAATAAGTAATGATTTTTGGCGACAAGCCATTACCTGAAGTTTAGGTAGTGGCTTTTCCTTATATTCCGAAAGAGGAGGATCAGGCATGGAAGCTTATACCGGCTTTGCCGCCGTTTATGATACATTCATGGACAATATTCCCTATGTGGAGTGGTGCGAGTATCTGACGGGACTTTTAAAAGAATATGGTGTGGAAGATGGTCTGGTCCTGGATCTTGGCTGCGGAACAGGAAGTCTGACGGAGCTTCTGGCAGAAAAAGGCTATGATATGATCGGCATCGACTATTCGGAGGAGATGCTGGAACTTGCGATGGAGAAGAAATATGAATCCGGGAACGATATTTTATATCTTTGTCAGGACATGAGGGAATTTGAGCTGTACGGAACCGTTGCAGCGGTAGTCTCCATCTGTGACTGCATGAATTATATCACAGAGCCGGAGGACCTGACGGAGGTATTCAGACTGGTAAACAATTATCTGGATCCGCAGGGGATCTTTATCTTCGACATGAACACGGAATACAAATATTCTGAGGTCATGGGTGATTCCACGATCGCAGAAGATCGTGAAGATTCCAGCTTTATCTGGGAAAACCAGTATGAGGCGGAGGAAAAGATCAATATCTACGATCTATCCATTTTCGTAAAAGAAGAGGACGATCTTTACCGCAAGTACCATGAGACCCACTACCAGAGGGCCTACTCCTTAGAGGAAGTGAAAGCGGCGATCGAAGAGGCCGGAATGGAATTTGTCACAGCATATGACGCGTTCACAAAAGAACCGCCGAAAGCGGACAGCGAGCGGATCTATGTGGTGGCAAGAGAACGTGGAAAAATGAACGCGTAAACGACGCATGATATAGAAAGGTTTGATCATATGACAGATTATATTATTCGAGCAACCGCTGCCGACGGACAGGTCAGAGCATTTGCTGCGATCACCACTGAGATGGTAGAAGCTGCGAAGAATGCTCACAACACAAGTCCGGTAGCGACAGCTGCACTGGGACGTCTTCTGACAGCCGGCGCCATGATGGGCGTCATGATGAAGGGGGAAAAGGACGTTCTGACACTTCGCATTGACTGTCAGGGCCCGATCGAGGGACTTCTGGTGACTGCAAATGCGATGGGCGATGTGAAGGGATATGCGTATAACCCGGATGTAATGCTGCCTCCGAATGAGAAAGGCAAGCTGGACGTCGGCGGTGCGCTGGATCTCGGCGTGCTGAGTGTTATCAAAGATATCGGTTTAAAAGAGCCGTATGTTGGCCAGACGATCCTCGTGACAAGTGAGATCGCGGAGGACCTGACATACTATTTTGCAAACTCTGAGCAGACTCCGTCTTCCGTAGCTCTCGGTGTTCTGATGAACAAAGACAATACCGTTCGTCAGGCGGGCGGATTTATCATCCAGCTTCTTCCGGGCGCATCCGATGAAGTGATCGATAAGCTTGAACAGCGCCTCGGCGAGATCAGCTCCATTACATCCCTTCTCGATGCTGGATTGACACCGGAGCAGATTTTAGAGAATTTACTTGGAGATTTCGGTCTTGAATGTTTAGACAAACTTCCGACAGGATTCCACTGCGATTGTGATAAGAGCAGAGTGGAAAAAGCGCTGATCAGCGTTGGAAAAAAAGAACTCCAGGAAATGATCGATGACGGTAAGACCATTGAGGTGAACTGCCAGTTCTGTAATCATGCTTATGCATTTACAGTAGAAGAACTGGAAGAAATGCTTAAGAAAGCAACCAGACCATAAATTCGTTTGGAAAACAGGCAAATAAAAATGGGCAGTTGCGAACCTCATTTTCGCAACTGCCCATATTTATAATCCCATCCTGCTTCACTAGCTTTATCTAACTCTGATGTAACTTGTTTAGAAAAAGGCACAATGGAGAATCAGCGATTATAATTTGGTTACGTTTACTGCCTGCGGTCCTTTAGCTCCTTCGATCACGTCGAATTCAACCTCTGCGCCTTCGTCGAGAGTTTTGAAGCCTTCCATATTCAGACCGGAGTAATGAACGAATACATCGTGTCCCTCTGCATCGCAGATGAAACCGTAACCTTTCTGGTTGTTAAACCACTTAACTGTACCTTTCATTTTTGATACCTCCGAATATAAGACATGTTGCAGAAAACTGCAACTATGGTAACAATAACATATTTTGAGGGCTATGTCAAATTGAATCGTATGAAAGATTTCACAATTTATTTGAAAAAAGGTGGGAAATGTTTCGTAATTATGAAAGAAAAGTTAAATTTTCAGTACAAAAAAAGAAATAATGCATGGAATCATTTTATTACCATTACGCATCATAAATTGGTTGTCATGCAGGGATGTTTCCGCGTTGGCCTTTATAAACAGGGACTTCTTCATGATCTTTCCAAGTATACCTGGGAAGAATTTAAGACGGGAATCAATTATTATCAGGGAACAAGGAGCCCCAATGCGGCGGAGAAAGAGGAGAAGGGATATTCTTCTGCCTGGCTTCACCACAAGGGAAGAAATAAGCATCATTTCGAGTATTGGACCGATGTTTCGACAAAGGAACAGAACTGGAAGATCGTCGGAGTGAAAATGCCGATCAATTATCTGGCAGAGATGGTCATGGACCGTATCGCGGCCTCTAAGATCTACCAGGGAAAGAACTATACAGACGCGTCTCCTTATGAGTATTTTGCGCGGAATAAGGATTATCTTGTCATGCATCCGGAAACAAAAGCGATGTTAGATAAGATCTTGACCATGCTGAAAAACGAGGGAGAGCGCAAGACCTTTGCTTATATCAGGAAGCTTCTTAAGAAGGGAACATATTAGTTGAGAAAAAACCGCCCGTGGGGCCGGAAGATTCCGGTCTAGCGGGCGGTAAATACGTCTTTGATGATTCTGTGGATGTAGCGGTTTAAGGCTTCATGGTCGGAAAAACAATCCGGGCAGAATTCAAAGAAACAGGTCTTATCTTTGCAGGTATTTTTAAAATCAGGGGTCCAGAAGGGTTCGGACTGGGGCAGAAATACGCCTGTTTTTTTCGTGTAGCAGGTTTCTTTGGTGGCTTTGATCTTTGCATCCCGGTCCACATATTCGCCGACGCTCTTGTGGATCGCAGTATCCTCATAGATCAGATAGTAGTAATCTTTGTAGTTTGGATAATAGTATTTCAACGTTCCCTCATAGAGGCGGATCGACAGCAGCATCCGATTTTCTGCAGCTTTTAAAGCATAGGAAGGTACAGAAGCAGCAATCGGGACCGGAAGCACAGTTTCCGGATCACATTCCAGTGCGAGCATGACTCTTGGTGTCTCGCCTGCGGCTTTTTTCAGGTCCACAAGCGTGAAAGTACCGTTCAAAAAGTCAGGATAATGGAGGATCGGCAGAAGCTTTGGCATTCCCTTTAAGTCGTCCTCATTATGTAACAGCAAGAGATTTAGGAGAAACTGGTCTTTGGTTTTCAGATATTCCTGATAGACTTCGATCAGCTGGCCGCCGGTGTATTTGTCATCGCGGTCGATCCCTAAGAATGCTTCGATGGATTTCTGCTTTAAATTTTCCAGACCCAGATGTTTCTTGTAGGGCTTGATCAGCTTGTAAATGTCGATGCTTTTTAAGCGATCAAAGCTGTGGGAAAGACCTAAGGCATGGACACGCTTTTCGATAAAAGGAATATCAAAGGTGTCACCGTTAAAATGGACCAGAGTTTTATAGTTTTTTGAAAAATCAAAAAAGCTTTCGATGACTTCTGTCTCCGAAGACCTGGTATCGGCGAACCACTGGATAAAGCGGGCGCTGCCCCGGTCAAAGAAGACACAGCCGATCAAATACACGTTGTTGTAGTCACCGGAAAAGCCGGTGGTCTCAATATCGAAAAAAAGGAGCTCATCCCGGTTTCCCAGTCTGGAGAGGGGATAAGTTTCTTCAAAGGTAAATTCTTTTTCTATGGTGATCATATGGTCTCCGATTCGATTTGTTTGTTGGTTTACGAGTTTAAGTATACGTGTTTTTCAGTCATAAGTCAACAAAACAGAAAATTTGTTCGATTGTTTTCGGACGGACTGCTTGAAATGATTTTGGGTCTATGATATGATGCTATCAGACGACTGCGAGCTTCGCTGCGGTCGTGACAGCGATGTGAAATGTGACTTTGGAGGAATTGGTGTGATTTCGTATGTAAAAGGGCCGCTGGCTGAAAAAATGGAAGATTCGGTGATCGTGGAAGCCGGTGGACTCGGTTACAGGATCTTTGTGCCGACGACGGTGCTTTCGGAGCTTCCGAAACTGGGAGAGACCGTAAAAATATATACATATTATAGTGTGAAAGAGGATTCGGTCAGTTTGTACGGATTTTTATCGAGACAGGATCTTGAGATGTATCGTATGCTGATCGGTGTCAACGGCGTGGGTCCGAAGAGTGCTCTTGGAATTCTTTCGGTATTGAATCCGGATACGCTCCGTCTTGCGATTATTTCTTCCGATGCCAAAGCGATTTCAAAGGCGCCGGGAATCGGAAGCAAGACTGCCCAGAGAATTATTCTGGATCTGAAGGACAAGGTGAAAGCAGAAGATCTCCTTTATAGCGGCGCAGAGGCAGCTTCTGGCCCGGTGGAAGTTTCCGGTGTCGGAGAGGTCGGAAAAGAGGCGATCGAGGCGCTGACTGCCCTTGGCTATTCTGCTTCGGAGGCGACAGGTGCCGTAAGAAAAGTCGCAATTACAGAAACAATGACAGCCGAAGACGTCTTAAAGGCAGCTTTAAGACATCTGGCGTTTTTATAGGTGGGTTTAGATGAGTCGGAAAATTATCACTACAGAAGAGACTGAGGAAGATAAGAAAGTCGATGGGTCACTGAGACCTCAAAGACTGGACGAATATATCGGACAGGAAAAAATTAAATCTACACTGAAAGTCTTTATCGACGCAGCAAAAAACCGCGGCGAGGCGCTGGACCATGTTCTTTTTTACGGACCGCCTGGTCTCGGTAAGACGACACTCTGCGGAATTATCGCCAATGAGATGGGAGTAAACCTGAAGGTGACTTCCGGCCCTGCAATTGAAAAGCCGGGTGAGATGGCGGCGATTTTAAACAATCTGCAGGAAGGTGATGTGTTGTTCGTGGATGAGATCCACCGTCTGAACAGACAGGTGGAGGAGGTTCTTTACCCTGCGATGGAGGATT
>JAFUMF010000238.1 GCA_017482945.1 Lachnospiraceae bacterium | reverse complement strand
TCAAGCTTCTCAACGTCAACCATCGGACGGGAAACGATCTCAAGACCGCTCTCCATAGCAGCTGCCGGGTAAGTAGCGTCGATACACTCGTTCACAGCATCCTCAAAGAATACGCCTACGCCGTATGTCTTCTTGATCATTGCAAACGGAACTTTACCTTTTCTGAAGCCCGGGATGTTGAACTGGCCTTTTTTCTGGTTATAAGCGTTCATGATCGCTTTGTCGAACTGCTCTGCCGGCACTTCAATTGTAAGTTTTGCCGTATTCTTCTCTAACTTTTCTACCTGTAAATTCATTTTAAAGGTTCCTCCTTAAATATATCTGTACCGGACATGCATCTCATATCCGTAAAATATCGTAACTACCATTCAAGTGGGCGTTACACTTCAATTTAGCATTATAACATACTGGATTTAGAAAAGCCAGTACTATTTTTACAAAAAGTCCTAAAAACTGGAGCCTTTTTTACGGTTTTTGTGACTTATTTATCGTACTGGATCTTTCCTTTTAACTCTTTGGAGGTTTCCTCATCCACAAGAATCTTTACAAGTTCAAGTCCAAGGTCGATGGAGCAGCCCATTCCGCGTCCGGTGGAGATGAGACGGTCCGTCTCCACTGCTGCGCCGGTCACTGTCGCACCGATCATTTTCTCTTCCCAACCTGGGAAGCATGTTACTTTATGGCCCTCTGCAAGACCGAGTCCGCCGAGGACACTCGGAGCCGCGCAGATCGCTGCAAGACGCTTTCCTTCTGCCGCATGTGCCTTTAACATTTCTGCAAGACCTTCGTGAGCCGCAAGATTTGCTGTTCCCGGCATTCCGCCCGGTAAGAACAGAACATCTGCATCGTCTGTGATCTCTTCAAATACCGTATCCGCTGTGATCTTAAATCCGTGGGAGCCGGTGATCTCTTTTCTGCCCATGATGGAAACCAGCTTTACATCAACGCCTGCACGAATCAGTACATCGCAGACTGCAAGGCACTCCACCTCTTCCATTCCATCTGCTACAAATGCATACACCTTTGCCATTTTTTCACCTCATTTATTTCTGATGCCGGGCCGGCCAGTGTACCGGCCCCTGCCATCTTACTTCTTATTGTTTTCCAGTTCGCGGAGCTCATCTTCTGTATACGGATAGAACACACCATTCAGGTAATATCCGCGTCCCGGTCCGCCTTCAGAGCGTTTCACCTCTCCGCCTCTGTCCTGTGTGGCAGATGGCGGACTCGTGTTTTCATAGTAGTTATCATGATAAGTGGTGTAGTCATGATAATCATTCTGGCTGTTTCCACCCTGATAATAACTGCCGTTCGGATCATAATATCCGCCCGGACCCGCTGACGGTCCCATATTCGGGCCAATATCCGGATGACCAAAGCCATTCAGATTATGCTGGAATCTCTGTCTCAGCACCGCATAAAGCTCTGCAAATGTCGCATCATAATACGGCTGGACCAAGATAGCGCCGACACCGCATAACATGGAGCCAAGGATCCACCAGCCCCAGAAAGAAATTTCCAGAACAAAGGTATTGAATTTCTGTCCTTCCATCATCTCTTTTGACATCCTAAGTGCGTCAGTCGCCTTCATATCCGGATTCTCTGCAAGAATGTACGGTACCATGTAATAACAATATCCGAAATAAATTCCCGGAATGAAACAGAGCATGCTTCCCAACATAATAATCAGGCCTCGTAAGAACATGACCCACACAATATTCAGATAATCATGCGTGAAACCCCAGAGAATTTCCTACACACCTACAGAATAGCCTGTCTGACGGCTTTCCATATAGAAGCGGTTCTTACCAATTTTAAATAACGGTGCTACAAAAACACTGATCACAAATCCGATCACCAGCGCCACTACCAAAACAGAAGCCATCACGCTGAGCGCCACCGGATCGACTGCATCAAAAACCGAACCGAGCGAATCAGGAATTCCTGCGATCACATCGCCGACGGTCTCACCGCCTTCTATCGGAACATCAAAATTATATTCCTGGGAAATATTCACGCCGGTATTGACACCCGCCGCGGCATTTCCGGAATTACTGCTTCCACCGCTGGAATCAAACAACGTCGCAAGAAAGCTGACCAGCAACGCCGGACCATAATAGCGGCTTAAGTTGGCTTTCGCCCGTGCTTTCAGTTCTGCTCTTGTCCACATACACACTTCCTCCTCAATTTCTTTTGTAATGTATGACAGGCCGGATGACCGGCTCTTGTTTCCTTCTTTCTTTAGTCTATCATAAATTCGTATCAGGAATTATTACATTTTTCTTATATTATGATATACTATCTATAAACTGCAGGGCGCTGTATGAAACCAGTTTCCCATCGCAGACAAATGTTTAAGGAGTTGATATCATTGAAAGAAATCGAACGCAAATTTCTTGTCGAAACCGCCCCGGAGGGCTACGAATCCTATCCGTTCCATATGATCGAACAGGCTTATCTCTGCACCGAACCGGTAGTCCGCGTCCGCAGAGAAGATTCTAAATATTATCTCACTTATAAAGGAAAGGGGCTTTTATCCCGCGAGGAAGCCAACCTTCCGCTGACCGAGGAGTCCTATGCCCATCTGCTTGCAAAAGCCGACGGCAATATCCTCACCAAAAAGCGTTATCTGATCCCGGTCGACGGACGCCCGGATCTGACCATTGAGTTTGATGTTTTCGAGGGAAAATTCGCCGGCCTTCTGTTGGCCGAAGTGGAATTTTCTTCTGAGGACGACGCAAACGCCTTCCTTCCTCCGTCATGGTTCACAAAAGACGTGACTTTCTCAGGCGAATACCAGAACAGCCGTCTTTCCAAACTATAATTTCAAAGACCACCGGAAGCTTTAGCCGCCGGTGGTCTCATTTTTATCAGAATTCTTGGACAATGTCGTCTTCTGTTTCGAAGATTACATCATTCCGCCCATTCCGCCGCCTGCCGGCATTGGCGGGATGTCTTCTTTGATCGTAGCTACTACGGACTCTGTTGTAAGGAGTGTGGAAGCTACGCTTGTTGCGTTCTGTAATGCGCTTCTTGTAACTTTTGCCGGATCAAGGATACCAGACTCAACCATGTTTACATACTCTTCTTTGTATGCATCGAAGCCCATGCCAACCGGAAGCTCTCTTACCTTGTTAACGATAACAGAACCTTCGAGACCAGCATTTGCAGCGATGTGGAATAACGGAGCCTCAAGAGCCTTTAAGATGATCTTAGCACCTGTCTTCTCGTCGCCATCTAATGTGTCAGCAAGTTTTGCAACTTCGTCTGCTGCGTGAACGTATGCAGAACCGCCGCCTGCGATAACGCCTTCCTCAACAGCTGCCTTTGTAGCTGCAAGAGCATCTTCCATACGAAGTTTTGCTTCTTTCATTTCTGTCTCAGTTGCAGCACCTACGCGGATAACAGCAACGCCGCCTGCCATCTTCGCAAGTCTTTCCTGTAATTTCTCTCTGTCGAACTCAGACTTTGTCTCCTCGAGCTGTGCTCTGATCTGAGCCACTCTGTGGGAGATTTCGTTCTTGTCGCCCATACCATCAACGATGATTGTGTTCTCTTTTGTGATCTTAACGGATTTCGCACGGCCAAGCTGAGCCATTGTTGCATCCTGAAGGCTGAGGCCAAGTTCCTCAGAAATCACTGTACCGCCTGTAAGGATCGCGATATCCTTTAACATCTCTTTTCTTCTGTCGCCGTAGCCCGGAGCCTTAACAGCAACAACTGTGAATGTACCTCTTAATTTGTTAACGATAAGAGTTGTCAGAGCCTCGCCCTCGATGTCCTCAGCGATGATGAGAAGCTTCGCACCTGTTTTTACGATCTGCTCAAGTACCGGTAAGATGTCGTTGATGTTGGAGATCTTCTTATCTGTAATAAGAATGAACGGATCTTCCAGATTTGCTTCCATCTTCTCCATATCTGTGCACATATATGCGGAGAGGTAACCTCTGTCGAACTGCATACCTTCTACAAGATCAAGCTCTGTGAGCATTGTCTTGGATTCTTCGATTGTGATAACGCCATCGTTGGAAACTTTTTCCATAGCGTCTGCTACCATCTCACCAACTTCATCGTTGGAAGCGGAGATTGCAGCTACTCTTGCGATCTGGGACTTGCCGCTGATCGGCTGGCTCATCTCTGCGATTGCTGCTACAGCAACATCTGTTGCCTTCTTCATGCCTTTACGAAGAACGATCGGGTTAGCGCCTGCAGCCAGGTTCTTCATACCTTCGTTGATCATAGCCTGTGCAAGAACAGTTGCTGTTGTTGTACCATCACCGGCTACATCGTTTGTCTTTGTAGCTGCTTCTTTTACGAGCTGAGCGCCCATGTTCTCGAAAGCATCTTCTAATTCGATTTCTTTTGCGATTGTAACACCGTCGTTTGTGATTAACGGAGCGCCGAAGGATTTGTCAAGAGCAACGTTTCTTCCTTTCGGGCCGATTGTCACACGAACTGTGTCAGCAAGTTTATTTACACCAGCTTCAAGAGCTTTTCTGGCTTCTACGCCATATTTGATTTCTTTAGCCATGATTCCATTACCTCCAAAATTTAATCACTTTTGTCCCATCCGAGTCATATCACATCAATACAACATTGCGGTTTGCAGGACAAAAACTCATCGGTCGGATTCTCACATCCGCCCAAAACTGCAATCAACTATACTAATTATTTCTCAATAATTGCAAGAATATCACTCTGCTTAACGATGATGAACTCGTCGTTGTCTGCTTTGATTTCTGTGCCAGCATATTTGGAGAAGATTACCTGATCGCCAACCTTCACCTGCATAACAACTTCTTTACCTTCAACCATTCCGCCCGGTCCAACTGCGATAACCTCAGCCTGCTGCGGTTTCTCTTTTGCCTGACCCGGAAGTACGATACCGGATTTGGTTGTCTCTTCTGCTACTAACTGTTTTAAAACAACTTTGTCAAATAATGGTACTAATTTCATTACTGACTCCTCCTTGTCAATTCTACTTTTTGTACACATCAGAGATCCGTCTTTCTGAACCTCTGACAGGTCTACAGGATATAATTTCCGGGAACTTTTCAGTGCTCCCGTTACACAAGTAATGTTATAACACGCATTATTAGCACTGTCAAGCATCGAGTGCTAACTTTTAGATATTTTTTCGATTTTTTTCAATTTCTTCATAATTATCCCTTTTCTTTTAACAGATTTTCGATTATGATATTTTTATATTGTATTTTGCCCACTGGAGGAGTCGCGTCCTCAGGGCGAACATGGAGAAAGGAGACCAACCATGTCCAAGAAGAAAACAGGTTTATTGATTGCGTTCGGCGCTGTTCTCGGCGCTGCCGCTGCTGGCATTTCCTACTATTTAAAGTACAAATCCTTCAACGATGAGATCGATAAGGATTTCCACGATTACGAGGATGACGAAACTCTTGAAGAAAAAGAGGATGAGGCAGTGACCTGCACCGATACAGGCCGCACTTACATCACTATTGATTCCGGAAAAGGCAAATCCTGTGAAAGCACAGAAGCTTGCGAAGAAGAAACTCCGGAAGAATGTCCGGCTGCTGAGGAGCCGGCTGCAGCTGCTACTGTGGAGGAAGATACGGAAGGAGCAAACTAAATGATACAAAGCCTTCTTCGCTCACTTGAGTTATTGGAAGTCTTAAAAGAAAGAAACCGCAGTTTTTCAATCGCGGAGCTGGCTGACACGATGAATCTTCCACCAAGTACTGTACATCGCATTTTACAGACTTTCTGCGAGAAAAAATATGTGATCCGCGACGAACGCTCTCATACGTACCGTCTCGGCCCGGCGTTGATCCCGCTCGGAAAAGCTGCTTCCAAAGGAATTCGCCTTCAGGATGCTGCCAAACCAGTTCTCGCTGCTCTTTCCGAACAGACCGGTGAGGACGTTTACCTGATCATTCAGGTAGGAAGTAAAGGACTCGTCATCGAAAAAGTTGACGGACCAAGCCACTTAAAAGTAGTAGAAGAATTCGGGTACGAAATGCACCTTCACTGTGGTGCGATCCGAAAAGTCCTTCTGGCCTTCCAGTCCCCGAACTTCATCGACGAATACTTCCAAAACATTATTATGCAGGATAAAGCGTTCCCATACGTCCGCCCGGCAGATCTTCGTGCTGAGTTAGATAAAATCAAAGCAGAAGGCATCGCTATTTCCCGCGGCGACTACGTAACAGACGCCATCGGAATCGGCGCTCCGGTATTCAACGCAGACGGAGACATTTGTGCTTCCATCGGAATCATCGCTCCTGAACTGCGCATCACTACCCCAGAATACCTCGCCAACCTGCAGGCCCAGGTAAAACGCTATGCCGTAGAACTCTCCTATGATTTAGGATATATGCCAAGACAAAGCGTGATGCCGTAAGGTTTTCATCAAATCGTACAACTACGAATTCCTACCATCATACATGGTATCCATAAACACCAACAGCCAGGACGTTTTTGTCCTGGCTGTCTGTTTATTTTATCTCTTTCTCTTTCCTCAATTCTGAAAGTACTTCACACACAGTATCAAATATATAAGCTTCATATGTCAATCAGATAGATTTCTGAGCTTTGAGCTTTCTATCTGCCCACCAATAGCTCCCATGTCAGATAGATTTCGGGATTTTGCTTTTTCTATCCGCTCACCAATAGCTCTTACGTCAGATAGATTTTGAATTTTTAACTTTTCTATCTGCCCACCAACAGCTCACACGTCGGATAGATTTTGAAATTTTGAATTTTCTATCTGCCTACTAACTGCTCCACGTCAGATATATTTTGAACTTTTGGCTTTTTTATCTGCCCACCAACAGCTCCCACGTCAGATAGATTCTTGAATTATGAATCTTCTAGCCGTCCACTCATATCGATTACAAATGATTTACCATAATATATTCTTATTCGTTTTCTGTACTATCTCCAAAGTCTACCGTCCCATCAAATCCGATCACATAAACGATCAAGTTGTGTCTCCCATCCTCCGCAACAGATGTCATAACTTCTATTTTCGCAGACTTGCCTAAATGCCCTTTATTAAAAACATCTCCATCGGCTGTTCATATCCCGGAATATCGATAACAAAACCACCACAATCCTTATATCCAAGTTTCCTATAGAAATGCTGTGCTTCTTCATCTACCTGTGTAGACGTTAAAAGCATACCATATCCTTGCGATTTCATGTCATACTCCCAATGTTCCATAAGCGTTCTTCCATAACCTTTCCCCTGATAATTCCAGTCAATAAAAAGCATGGTACAAAACGGAGTATTATCCCAAAACAGATTATATCTTAATAGGCCAATGGGCTTATTATCCTCTAACAAAACATATCCTCTTTTATTGCGAACCTTTTCACTGAACTCTTCTTCCGGCAAATGTTGATCAAGACGAAACCAAAATTCCTTATCTTCCATCTGAACATATCTAATTTCGATTATTCTCACCTCTTCCATTCAAAATCTACACCTAAAATATATTTAATATAAATCAGGCCCAGCAAATCTCTCTGCTGGGTCTGTGTATTTATATAATCTTACCTTTCATGCCTTCCCTCATCTGATACATTCCTTGAACCGTTCGCCTCTGTCTCTCTAATTCTAAAGCACGTTCTTCCTCGGTTGCATCTTCCGAAATATCCGGAAAAGGATCCACGTTTCGAGCTGCAAAGAATTTACATACTTGAGAGATGAGAAAGAAACATACTGCTGCAGCTATTATCATCATTATAATTTCTAACATGAGGCCACGCTCCTTTACATATATGATCATTCACATAAGAAACATTCTATCTTTTGTTAATATTATAACATACTCAAATACAATATACCATTATTTTTTTCTTACAAAAGATATAAATATAATAAAAATGTAAGAAAATTCCCCATACCCAAATCTGTAACAAAAAGAGGCCCCGAAAAATTTCAAGACCTCTTCACTCCACATTTTACGACAACAATTATTAAGTTCTAGAAAATATACTCTAACACATCAAACTCCTGCATCATACCATCTACAAACGCAGTCTGGCATCCTAAGCTCTGAAAACCGCATTTCACATACAAGTTTCTAGCCGGCACATTTCTAAAGTGGGTATCATTTCTGATAACTTTTGCTCCGGCATTTTTACAAAAGTCAATACTAAAACGCACCAACTTTTCGCCGATACCTCGATTTCTAACCTTCGGATCAACGACTAAAGTATGAATTGTCATGACTTCCTCGTCAGATACTTGTACTTTCCATGGCATTCTTCTATATTCCGGATGTTGTTTATTGTTGATGATAATTGACCCCAATACAGCATCCTCCTCTTTCAATACATACAAAGTCTTCTCTTCAAATGCCACCTGTGCATCACTCAATACTGGATATTTTCCTTTCTGCCAGTTTGGATAACAATAGTTATCCGTTGCCTCAAAATACTCGTTCACAGAATCATACAGATCCGCAACTAATTTCACATCTTCAGCTGTTGCTAAAATAATCGTTTCCATAAAAGTTCTCCTTTTTTATAACAGCCGCTAATCTAGGTACAAATTTGTATACCACTTTGGTACACACATCACCATATCATCATACCACTCAAGAACGTCTTGAGCCTGTTTGATCATCACATCGATTTGTTCTTGTCCAAAAGGTATCGCCCACGATAGCGAGGACAATGGCGTTGCCTGCGCACTCCAGACGATGCGATTAAATTCTTCCCACGGGTCTCCGTAATCATTTCGGTTGAAATCAATCACATAAAGCTGTCCATTGTTTCCGATCATCATATTTCCAATATGGTAATCTCCATGTTGATAAGTTTGAGGACGTTTTTTCACCAGACCAGCCTTTATCTATTAAAATCCGTTCAACAAATTTAAGCCCATCCGTTTATGTACCTCTTGCAAATTTTCAGCTTCTGTCGTCTTTTTCCAATACAACATATGCCTGACCGGCGGTGGCCGCATCTCCCATCGCACCATTCAACTCCGCAGAATATTTTCCGTTTCCTTATATTCCTAAAATATAAAAACCATTATATGCTTTAGACATGTTCAACCATTCAAGCAATGTTTCATAATCTGTCGGCCTATCCTCGAGAATTCTTTTTATAATAGAATCGGTTAATGACGGAGCATAATAGTTAATTCCGTAAATATCCACAGTTCCACTTTTTAAGTTGTTGTATATGCCACAATTAAACACATGGCTATATTCTTGATAGAACTTATTTTCATCATCTATATACAAGGAGTCATTCTGCCAGTGATCTATATTGCTTACCGCCACCAACTCCTTTACTTTCGTTCCAGAAGGCAACTTACAAAATTGCATTTCTACAAATGCCGAACCACCGAATTTTCTTCGTTCATCTTGAGAATTAAAAACATGAAACAACATTCCACCACCTCGCAAACTTGCAAATTCATTATACCACACCTAAAAAGCCCTGACCGATGAAACCACCAGTCAGGGCCAAAAATCACCTATAACTATTTGTTCAGCTCAAGTACATCAGCGAACGCCTGGATAGCTGTACGAGCCTGACCGAAGTCACGCATCTGCTGATCGATACCAAGTTTGATGTGCGGGATACCAGCATCATCAAGAGCTTTCTTAAGGTACGGATACTCCATCTCCTCCGGATCACAGAACTGCTGCATGAACAGTACAAGACCCTGAGCGCCGCTCTCCTTAACCATGTTTGCAACGAACTCGCCACGGCGGTTCTCTGCAGACTTCGGATCGTAAAGAAGAACTTCGTAGTCAACTGCTGCGAACTGTTTAGCAAGAGCCATCATCGGATCTGCCTCGTCCTCAGCTGCATCCCAAAGGAATGCACGGCTCTCGTGAGCAACGTCATCAGCTGCGATAGCGATGTTATTCTCTTCGAAAGCTGCTAACAGAGCCGGGTTATCACAGATGATACCGGATGTAACAACCTTTGTACCCTGCCAATCGCATACCGGAAGAGCTTTTAACTCTGCGTTAAGAGCTTCAAGCTTCTCTGTGTACTCGTCCTTAAGCATGAACCAGCCAGCTTTCAGAACTGCGGAACGGATTGTCGGTTTGATCACATCACAGTGATCGTTAGCAAGTTTTACGAACTCACGACGAACTGCTCTGGATTTGTTGTAAACCTTGATAGCGTTCTGGATATCATCGTTTGTGATTTCCTTACCGGCGATCTTCTCAAGTTCATTCTTAACGTTTGTGTACTGGTCGATTGTGAACTGAAGACCCCAGGAAGCAAAACGATTCTGCGGATGAGCCAGGAAGATAACCGGCATCTTGTCGCCCATGGAAACGCGGAAGTTCTGGGACATCGGGCGGAGTGTATCACAGATTGTTGGTGTGATAATACCGTCTAACTGATCCATTGTACCGTCAAGGAGCATCTCAAGTGCTAACTGGGCGATTGTGCAGTAGAATGTTGCACAGTACTCTTTCGCACGGCTGATGTTCTTTGTGTTGGAACCCCACATACCCATCGGAACTAAACCAGCTGCATAAACTAACTCTTCCGGAGCGTAGTACGGTAAAACACCGAT
>JAFUMF010000237.1 GCA_017482945.1 Lachnospiraceae bacterium | reverse complement strand
TTCTTGTATGATCTGCGAGTTTTGCTCGAGTTTGTTTTGTTCTTCTTCCGGTAATGCTTCAAACGCCTCATCCTCCATTGGCTCTCCGTTCACAAGTGGAATAAAGTAAATCCCGGCCTCTGTATTTTTTACCTGGAAAGCATATTCTGCAGCAAATACATTTAATTCATCCATTAACGCATCCTGCCTGATTTCGAAGCTGTGCAGGAGAGCCATTTTCTGTTTTTCATAATCTTCTGACTGCAGTGCTTTTGGCAGTTCTTTTTTAAACAGAGATACCAGTTTGACCATGTCTTCTTTGAAATGTTTTCCGGTACCGGCCTCAAAATAGAGGGCAATCGGCTTTTTCGGATTCTGGAAGTTGTGAACATAGCACCAGTCTGTAGGAACTGGTTCTGTTGCAGCCAGTTTCTCTGTGCTGCGGCGGGCATAGGTGGTTTTTCCTGTGCCGGAAGGGCCGGACATGTAGATGTTGTAGCCTTTCATTTTGACAGCCAGACCAAAATCGAAGGCTTTTACAGCACGTTCTTGGCCGATGATCCCTTCCAGGGGCTCCAATTCTGCGGTTGTCTGGAAGGAAAAGCTGTCCGGAGTACAGTAATTTTTAAGTTGAGTGTAAGTTAATTCGTATGGTTTTCTCATAGCGATGCCTCCTTCAAAACGCAGGAAATGGATGTTGAATGGTTCGTTTTCTAATTCTATTTTACCATAGAACTGCATGGAAAGGAAAATATAAATGCAAATTATTAGACAAAAGTGACAAAATAGACAAAATGTAATGACAAATGCAGCGAAGAAATTCCTCACATGAAACGATTGTGAATCAATCTTTATTAACGTAAAAAGCCAGCTGGGGAAAAATAATCCCAGCTGGCAAATTTACTTATTTGTTATTTTTATAAAGTACTCGAATCGAGTTCAACACACAAAGCATTGCTACGCCCGAGTCTGCAAACACCGCCATCCACATGGATGCGAAGCCAAGGAGGCCGAGAACCATAACAATTGCCTTCACGCCCAGTGCAAATACCACGTTCTGGTAAGCGATCGCACCAGTCTGTTTTGCAATGCGGATGGATTCCGGAATTGCTTCCATGCTGGAGGTCATGAATACAACATCGGCAGCTTCAATGGCAGCATCAGCGCCGCTTCCCATAGCTGCGCCAACATCGGCACCTGCAAGTACCGGGGCATCGTTGATACCGTCGCCGACGAACATCGCGTTTCCTGTTTCTTTGCGGAGCTTCTGGAGGATATCCAGTTTTTCGCCCGGAAGGAGTTTGGAGTATACGGTGTCGATGCCGGTCTCTTTTGCAACGGATTCAGCAGTTGCTTCGCTGTCACCTGTGAGCATTGCAGTGCGGATGCCAAGTTTCTTTAAGGAAGCGATGGCAGCAGCAGCTTCTGGTTTGATGGTGTCAGCGATGGAGATGGAGCCGATATATACGCCGTCTTTTGCGAGAAGGACGGTTGTTACGGCTGCATCTTCTTTATAGGAAGAAAGGTCCACATGGTTTTCTTCCAGAAGTTTGCGGTTACCGCAGAGGAGCACGCCTGCGTGTGTCACTGCGCGGATACCTTTACCGGAGATTTCCTGAATGTCATCCGGGGTCTCGTAGTTCAGACCTTTTTCCTGAGCGGCGGTCAGAATGCTGTGGCCGATCGGGTGAGTGGATGCAGTCTCGCATGCGGCTGCAAGGGCCAGAAGTTCATCTTCAGTGAGGCCGTTTTCAGGACTCAGGCTATGCACTACGAAGTTACCTTTTGTGATGGTACCGGTCTTATCCATGACAACGGTTTTTACATCTTTTAATGCTTCGATGGCAACGCCGCCTTTAAAGAGGATGCCCTGTTTGGAACCTGCGCCGATTCCGGAGAAGAAAGCGAGCGGCACGCTGAGAACAAGTGCACATGGACAGCTGATTACCAGGAAGGTGAGAGCTGTGTATACCCAGTGGCTCCAGTTACCTGTCACGAGGGACGGGATGATGGCGGTCGCAGCTGCGAGAGCAACGACGAATGGTGTGTATACACGGGCAAATCTTGTAATGAAACGCTCAACCTGCGGTTTGCTTGCTGCAGCGTTTTCAACAGAATCCAGGATTCTTGTTACCATGGACTCGGAAAGCTCTTTTTCGACTCTCATTTTCAGTAAACCGGATGTGTTCACGCAGCCGGAGAGCACGGATGTGCCCGGTTTTACAGCTACAGGAACCGGTTCACCGGTGATCGGGGATGTGTCGACGCGGCTTTCACCGTCTACGACTACGCCGTCAAGCGGGATTCTGTCACCAGGACGAACCTGGATGATCTGGCCGACTTCTGCAAGCTCCGCCGGGATTTCACGGACAGAACCGTTGGTATCGAGGAGAACGGTCTCCGGACGGAGGTCAACGGCTTCCATGATCTGGCTGCGGCTCTTTTCAACGGCGCGGTGCTCGAATGCTTCACCAATGCGGTAGAAGAGCATTACGCCTACGGCCTCGCCATACTCGCGGATGCAGAATGCGCCGATGGTCGCGATACTCATGAGGAAGTTTTCGTCCATCACATGGCCGGTCTTCATGTTCTTGAGGGCTGTTTTTAATACGTCTTTTCCGAGGATGATGTATGCAACTACAAAGCATGCCAGAGAAGCCATCGGAATCGGATCTGCGAGGAGCTGGCCAATTACGAAGAGGATGGCACCGATGACGATTTCCTTCATGTCATTTGCGTGCTCATCATGCTCTGAATTGGACTGTGCAGCTTTTGTGCCGTCTTCACGAACCGTGATCTTTGTGCCCGGTTCGATGCGGTCTGCGATTTCCTGCATCTGCGGGAGAAGTTCGGTGCCTTTTTTAGAGTAGACACGGAGCTGTCTGGTTGCAAACGTGAGGACAGCGTCGTCAACATCCGGGAGTTCACGGATCTTTGCTTCGATTTTTGCGGAGCAGTTCGCGCAGTCAATGTTTTCCAGGTTGTATACTACGCAGTCTTTTTTCGCCGGTTTCGTGCGGACTTCAATGACCGTGCCCGGTTCGATCTTGTCGGCGATTTCCTGCATTTTTGGTAAGATTGCGGTTCCGGCTGTGGAGTAGACACGGAGCTGTCTGGTCGCAAATGTGAGGACAGCGTCATCGACCTCTGGGAGTTCTTTGATTCGCTGTTCGATTTTCGCGGAGCAGTTTGCACAATCGATGTTCTTCATTACGTATACGATGCACGGAGCCTTGGATGTTGATGTGGCCGGTGCATGAGCGTGAGCGCTGTGATCATGATGGTGTTCATGAGCGTGGTTGTGATCATGTCCGCAAGAGCAGGATTCACCGTGCTCGTGGTGGTGATGTTCATGCTCGTGCTCGTGAGAATGGTCATGTCCGCAGGAGCAGGATTCATCATGCTCGTGATGGTGGTGATGTTCATGTTCGTGCTCGTGAGAATGGTCATGTCCGCAGGAACAGGATTCACCATGTTCATGATGGTGATGGTGTTCATGT
>JAFUMF010000236.1 GCA_017482945.1 Lachnospiraceae bacterium | reverse complement strand
TGCGTGCATCAGACCTTCATGAGTGGAAATGTAATCCACATCATTTGCTTCATTGATTAAAAGAGCGTCCATGTCAGCGCGGAATGCAACTGTCTTGCCTTCTTTTTCGCCTTTGATCGTTGCAACGAGACCGCTGTCAGTTGTGTTCTCCACATACGGGATTCCCCACTGATTCAGCTTATCGATAATATAAGCTTTTGTTTTCGTAAGTTCGCCTCCGAATTCCGGGATCTTATGAAGATCTCTTCTAATTTCTACAAGTTACTGCTGAATGTCTTTACATTTCTCCCACATTACACTCATCCACCTTTCACTTTCTTTCCTATTAATAAAGCCATCTGCTTTATAGTTCATTTACAAAACGATCTTTTAGATATTAAAAAACTTCTCCGCTATCTTTACAAACACGGCCGGTCCGATCCAGAGAACATCCTCGTCCACGTCAAATTTGCAGTTATGATGCGGGGCATCTGTGTTCTTTTTCGGATTGGAGGAACTTAAGAACAGGAATGCCGCCGGTACCAGATTTGCATAGCAGGAAAAGTCTTCACCGACTGTGATCGGAGCATCCACATGGTCGATCACATTTTCTTCGCCTACAACTTCTCTCGCACATTCTGCTGCAAGAGCCGCCATGGCAGCGTTATTGATCACCGGAGGTGCACCCCAGATCATCTCATATTCCACTTCTCCACCGAATGTTTTCGCAGTCGCCTCGGCAATTTCGCCGATCCGTTTTGCCATCAGCTGGCGTACCTCTTCCTCGAAGGCACGTGTGGTTCCCTCGATCAGAACTTCTGACGGAATAATATTGTAAGTATCGCCGGCCTCGATGTGACCGATGGTCAGAACTGCCGGTTTTACTGCAGAAATCTCTCTTGCGATCACTGCCTGCAGATTCACTACGATATGAGCAGCAATATTGATCGGATCGATTCCTTTTTCCGGTGTGGAGCCGTGACAGCCGTATCCTTTTACCTTCAGAACGAATTTATCGAACGAAGCCATGCAGCTGCCCGGATGACTGATCACTGTACCAGCCGGAATTTCTTTTCCGCGAAGTGTACCGATGTGCGTACCGAAGATCGCATCCACGCCGTCCAGACATCCGGCCGCGATGGAACGCTCGGCACCTCTGGAGTTTTCTTCATCTGTCTGGAAAATCAGTTTTACAGTTCCCGGAATTTTCTCCTTATTCTCATTCAGAACCTTCGCTGCTCCAAGGAGCATCGCCATATGAGCATCATGGCCACAGGCATGCATCAGCCCTTCATGCTCAGACTTGAATTCCAGATCATTCTCTTCCTGGATCTTCAGCGCATCCATATCTGCACGGAAGGCCAGTGTTTTGCCCGAAACACCTTCATTAATGATCGCAACGAGACCACTGTCTGTCGGGTTCTCTTTGTATGGAATTCCCATTTCTTCCAATTTTTCAATCACATATGCTTTTGTTTTCGGAAGATCTCCGCCAAACTCCGGGATTCTGTGAAGATCACGTCTCATTGCAACAAGTTCACTTTGTATAGTTTTACATGTATTCCACATAAGCGCCTCATAAAATTAAAATAAGAAATTCTTATCATTGAAAAAAGCCGACTCCCCCTAGAGAGAGCCGGCTAAAATCCTTAAACCTTATCCTTCGATACCGGATTGCTCCGCACTGCGTGCTCCCACAATCCTCAAAAACATTCGCAATCCGCTCGTTTTCCCTTGGAAAACGGCTACTTACTCATGTTTTTGGCGGGTCCCAAGCGCCTTACTCCTCCGGCAAGCAAGCTTGCATCGGATTTATGACCTTTGTCCCCTGTATTTCCATATTATTCTTCAGCTGCAGCTCTAGCTTCAACTTCTTTCTTCTGAACATCGCCCGGAGCCTGCTCGTAACGGCTGAACTCGTAGGAGAACTCACCGATACCACCAGTCATGGAACGAAGGTCAGTGTTGTAACCGAACATTTCGGACATCGGAACGTCAGCAACGATTTCCTGTTTGCCGCCATGGATGGAGTTCATACCAAGTACACGGCCTCTTCTCTTGTTCAGGTCACCCATAACATCACCTGTGAACTTATCCGGAACGATAACCTTAACAGATGCGATCGGCTCTAAGAGAACCGGTGTAGCCTTCATGAAGCCTTCCTTGAATGCAATTGTGGAAGCCATCTTGAACGCCATTTCAGAGGAGTCTACCGGATGGTAGGAACCATCTAATAATGTAGCTTTAATACCAACTACCGGATAACCAGCTAACGGTCCCTTTAAGCAGCATTCCTGAACACCCTTCTCAACTGCCGGGAAGTAGTTCTTCGGAACTGCGCCGCCGAATACTTTCTCTTCGAATACATATGCGGACTCAAGATCGCCGGACGGCTCGAAGGACATCTTAACGTCACCGAACTGACCATGTCCACCGGACTGTTTTTTGTGTCTTCCAGCTGCTTCAACTTTCTTACGGATTGTCTCACGGAAAGCGAATTTCGGCTTGGAAAGCTCGATCTCAACTTTATATCTGCTGGATAATTTGCTAACAACTACATCGAGGTGCTGATCGCCGATACCGTAAAGTAATGTCTGACGGTTCTCAGAATCAACAACTGCCTTTAATGTGAGGTCTTCTTCCATCATTCTAGCAAGTGCGCTGGAAATCTTATCCTCATCACCTTTTGTCTTAGCAGCATAAGCCATGTATGTGTACGGTGTGGAGATTACCGGTTTGTGGTATACGATCGGAGCGGACTTTAATGCGATTGTATCACCTGTGGAAGTGATGTTTAATTTTGCAACTGCACCGATATCACCAGCTTTCAGTTCCGGTACCTCGATTACATCTTTACCTCTTAATACATATACTTTTGCAACTTTTTCTTCAGCGTCCTGATTTACGTTGTAGATTGTGCTGTCTGCTTTCAGGGAACCTGTGCAGATCTTCATTAAGGAGTATTTACCGATGAACGGGTCTACTACTGTCTTGAAGACTCTAGCGGACAGGGAAACATCTTCGTTGTATTTTGCTGTGAAACGCTCGCCTGTGGAAACGTCAACACCAACACACTCGAAGTAATCCGGAGCCGGGAAGTAACGGTCAATTGCGTTTAAAAGAGCGTTGAAGCCCTGGCAGTTGATACCGGAACCCATCATAACCGGAACGATGTTGCACTCAGATACGTGTGTCTGAACTGCTGTGTAAATTTCATCCTGTGTGAATTCTTCACCGGAGAAGTAACGCTCCATGTACTCTTCGCTTGTCTCAGCAACAGCTTCCATTAATGCGTCACGTGCGATACCTAAGTTCTTCTCTGTGTAATCCGGGATATCACATGCCTCATACTCGGAGAGGTTTGTGAAACGACGGCCTTCCATCTTAACAACGTTAACAAAACCTACGAATTTCTCGTTCTCACGAATCGGAACCTGGAACGGAGCGATCTTTCTTCCGAATCTTCTCTCAAGCTTTAAGATAAGCTCACGGAAAGAAGCGTGGTCATCGTCCATGTTTGTAGCGAAGATGATTCTCGGAAGTTTATATTTCTCGCAAAGCTCCCAAGCTTTCTCTGTACCAACTTCGATACCTGCTTTACAGTTAACAACGATAATCGCTGCATCAGCTACGCTAACTGCTTCTTCTACTTCACCTACGAAGTCGAAGTAACCCGGTGTATCTAACAGGTTGATTTTGATCTTGCCTTCAGCGCCTTCATACTCGATCGGAACCATTGTTGTGGAAATGGAGAACTGTCTCTTGATTTCTTCTTTATCGTAATCGCTGATTGTATTTCCATCAGCAACTTTTCCCATTCTCTTTGTAACTCCAGTGAGATATGCCATTGCTTCTGCAACTGTTGTTTTACCTGCGCCGCCGTGGCCTAACAGTACGACATTGCGGATGTTTTTTGTTCCATAAACGTTCATAATTAATATTCCTCCCGTACAAATATTTTGTCGTCGGTCTTTCTTTTTTGTCTGAAAAACCCATTTATAAACATATGAGAAACGGAACTCGATTCCTCATCTATTTACCCATGAAAACATTCTACCAAAAAGGTTTTAAAAATACAAGCAAAATGTGCAATTTGCACAAATCTTTTTAAAGTCCCATCTGCTAATCATTCAAAGAATGCAGTGGAGTGTAGGTTCCATCCGGGTTTGGTCTGAATACATAGTGTTCTTTTAAGTAAATGACATCCGGGCGGTCTACCGTTTCAAGTTCTGCGAGAATGGCAGCCTTTGCCACCACTTCTGCTCCTGCTTTTTTCGCCAGCTCCTCGATGGCACGGACAGAATCGCCCGTCGCGATAACATCATCGATGAGCGCAACACGCTTGCCTTTGATCTTTTCTGCATCAACTCCATTTAAAAATAAGGTCTGTTTTGCCTGTGTAGTAATGGAGTAGACCGTGCATTCCATCGGATCCTGCATGTACGGCTTCTTGCTCTTTCTTGCAACGATGAATTCTTTCATGCCTAAGAGTCTGGACATTTCATAAGTCAGGCACATGCCCTTAGCTTCCGCAGTCATCAGGTAATCCACCTCCGGCAGGCGTTTTACCAGCTCCGGTGCCACGGCCTGGACCAGTTCAGTATCAGATAAGCAGACGAAGCTCGCAAGTGCCAGATTGTCTTTAATCTTCACATATGGAAGTTTTCTTTTCACTCCACAGATCTCAAAGTCAAAGTATTTCATTTCTTGTTCCATTTTCATCCCTCTTTTTCTTCCGGACTCTGTATGTTTTCCGGAATTTCTTTTCATATTATTAGAGTATAATCATCATTTCCTCCTGTGTAAAGAAAATTTCGCCGTATTTTATCACTTTAAATTGTTGACAAGAGTATGGCACTGCTTTAAAATCAAAATTCAGGAGGGTAATACTATGACTGAATCTACAATTGGCTTCATTGGCCTCGGTCTCATCGGCGGCTCCATCGCCCGCGGACTGAAACGCGCAGACAACAACATCACGATCATGGCCTATATGCGTACAAAATCCAAACTGGAGCAGGCCAGGGAAGAAGGCACCATCGATATCATTCTTGATGGAATTGACGAAAACCTCTCCCGGTGTGACATCATTTTCCTCTGCACACCGGTGGAATACAATGCCACCTACCTCCAAAAGATTCGCCCATTTTTAAAGCCGGGCGCAATTCTTACTGATGTTGGCAGTACAAAAACAAATATTCATAAAACAGTGATCGAAATGGGCATGGAAGATGTCTTTGTCGGCGGTCATCCGATGGCCGGCTCAGAAAAGACCGGTTATGAAAATTCCACGGACCATCTTTTAGAAAATGCCTACTATATTATAAGCCCTACAACAAAAAGTACTCCGGAGCAGATCGAACGCATGCGCCAGATCGCTCTTGCGATCCGTGCGATTCCGCTGGTACTCAATTATGAGGAGCATGATTTTTCTGTGGCTGCCATCAGCCATCTCCCACACCTTATCGCTTCCAGCCTTGTGAAGCTTGTGAAAGACAATGACAGCGACCAGAAAATCATGAAACGGATCGCAGCCGGCGGTTTTAAAGACATTACAAGAATTGCATCCTCTTCTCCGGTCATGTGGGAACAGATCTGTATGACCAATACAGATAATCTGAAGGTACTGATGCGCCGGTATATTGAATCTCTGGAGACCATCTATCAGGACCTGGATTCTCATGATGGGCAGGCAATCTATGATTTGTTTGACGAATCCGGCAAATACCGTGACTCCTTCTCCAGCACGACCCGCGGCCCGCTGATCCCGGATCATTCATTCTCCGTGGATGTGGTGGACGAACCTGGTTCCATCGCGATCCTCTCTGCGATCCTCGCGTCCAGAGGCATCAACGTGAAGAATATCGGTATCAACAATGCCCGCGATTATGGCGAAGGTGCGCTTCGCATCTCGTTCTACTCGGAAAAGACGAAATCCGAGGCGGCGGAGCTGTTGAAAAAATACAACTATACGCTGACAAAATAGACTGCATTCCTGATATCAGGAACCATGCAGGAACAAAAACATGTGCCCATGATTCCGGCACAGAAATGAGGCAATTATGAAACTGACAAAAGTATCTCATCTGCGCGGCGAAGTAACCGTTCCGGGCGATAAATCCATTTCTCACAGAAGCGTGATGTTCGGTTCCATTGCAAAAGGAACCACTGAAATTCATAACTTTTTGGAAGGTGCGGATTGTCTTTCTACGATCTCCTGCTTCCAGAAAATGGGCGTGGAAATCGAAAATAAGAATGGCATCGTTACGGTCCATGGAAATGGTCTTCGCGGTCTGAAGGCTCCGGACATTGTGTTAGACTGTGGAAACAGCGGTACAACGACCCGTCTGATCTCCGGTATTCTTGCTCCGCAGAATTTTGATGTGACATTGACCGGTGACGAATCGATCCAAAAACGTCCGATGCGCCGGATCATCGAACCTTTGAGCATGATGGGCGCTGATATTAAGAGCATCAATGGCAACGACTGCGCACCGCTTCGAATCTGCGGAAAACCGTTAGCCGGAATCCACTACCACTCCAAAGTGGCGTCCGCCCAGGTAAAATCCAGCATACTTCTTGCAGGACTCTATGCCCACGGCGAAACTACTGTGACGGAACCGAAGCTTTCCAGAAATCATACAGAGCTGATGTTAAAATTCTTCGGTGCAGATGTACGCGCCAACGGAACAACTGTGACGGTCCGTCCGGCTCGGGAACTCTTCGGAAATAAGATCCATGTTCCGGGCGACATCTCCTCTTCTGTCTATTTTGTGGCAGCAGGACTGATCATCCCGAACTCTGAGATTTTGATCAAAAATGTCGGCATCAACCCGACCCGCGACGGTTTGATCCGTGTGTGCAAGGCCATGGGCGCTGACTTGACTCTTTTAAATGAAAATTACGATTATTCCGAACCGACTGCCGACCTTCTTGTGCGCACAAGCAGCTTAAAAGGAACGGTGATCGAAGGCGATATCATTCCGACCATGATCGACGAACTTCCAACCGTCGCTCTGATGGCTTGCTTTGCTGAAGGCACAACGATCATCCGCGATGCGGCGGAATTGAAAGTAAAGGAATCCAACAGAATCGCCATCATGGTACAGAACTTGAAAGCCATGGGCGCTGATGTGGAAGAAACGGAAGATGGAATGATCATTCACGGTGGAAAACCGCTTCATGGTGCCGTGATCGATACCAAGAAGGATCACCGTATTGCAATGACATTCGCAGTTGCAGCGATGGCAGCGGAAGGTGAAACGGAAATTCTTGACGCAGATTGCGTCAATATCTCATATCCGGCATTCTATCGAGATTTAGAGAATCTGACGAAATAATGATGATGAAAGAAATCATGGATTTCATTGAATGGCTGTTCGTAAAGAGCAGCCATTTTCTTTTCGGCAGTAATGCCAGATGAACACTTTAAGGTGTTGGGTTAAGGGGATTGGATCATATTGGCAAATGCTACGGCGGCTCCCATGATACCCATGCCTCCAAAACACGGTCGCCTACCTTCGCTTCGCAAAGTTTTATCGCTCCAGTATTCGGGCGCCCAAAAAGCGTGGGCGCTTCATACTGGCGCAAAACTTTGTGAAGCTCAGTCAGCTCCCTATCGTTTTGGAGACATGGGTATCCTGGGAGCCGCCTGAGTACTGGTTGGGTGAGTATTATGAATTATTTTAATCTGTAATTCCTCGATATTCAGCCCGGCGAATATTTCCGCAGCATTTCAGCTACGATGAAATTCAAGTTTTCTAACGCTTTTCATTATAACACGGAAGACATTCCACTACCGATTAAATAGTCCATTTATCCCGCCAGTACACAGGTGACACCCAGGGCATATGGGCCTCCAAAACGGTAGGGCGACGGCTGAGCTTCACGCGGTTTTGCGCCGGTATGAAGCGCACGCGCTTTTTGTGCGCCAGAATACCGGAGCGATAAAACCGTGTGAAGCGAAGGAAAGGCGCCCGTGTTTTGGAGGCCCATATGCCCTGGGTGTCGCCGTAACATTCGCCAATATAACTCCCACTCACACATTTCCACCCCATCCTTTCAACCAAAAAGTGGCTGCTCAACAACGAACAGCCACTCAAAAAATCTCTATTTAGTTAAATCCAAAGAATTTCTGCGCGATCTTATAGCCCATAATGGAAACCTTTCGTCCGCTCTTGCCCGGAAGGTTCATGCTCTGGCCAAGGAAGCCCCAGCGGAGTCTTCTGTAAAGCTTCGGATTGTCTCTCTTTAAGTCATCCCAAAGCTGTTTCTTCTTCGCCATATTCTCATCTGTACCGGATTTGATTGCCAGGATCGAACAAATAACCATCATGATCTCAAGATAGCTTGTCATATACTGTCTCAGTTTCTTGTTCTGGATCTTCGTCACATCATAGTAGCCCAGCATCAGCTTTGTCACTCTATACTGCTGGTCAATACGGCCGATCATGATCTGCTCATTGACAGACTGGTCGGAACGGCCGATAAAGTAACGATAGAAATTCACATCCAGATAATACATCTTCTCCACATGCGGAAGCGGATGGTATACGAAAATATTATCTACATAGAATGTGTGTTTCGGGAGTTCGAAGGAACATCCTTTTAACAGCTCTGTCCGGTAAATAACGGAGTGCATCAGTATGTACTGGCCCGGTGCAAAATATTTCGCATCGCTCCAGGTGAACACTTCGTTGCGCGGGATCGCTGTACGGTAGTTCATTACTTTTTTATGTTTCGCTCCCTGTTTTTCATATACAAAGTTTGTGATCAGCATATCCAGAGTATCTTTTCCATAGACGAACTTTCTCAGTGTCTCGAGAACTTTCATATATGCCTCATGGTTTACCCAGTCGTCACTGTCTACTACTTTAAAGAAAACACCAGTCGCATTTCTAAGTCCGGCATTTACAGCTTCACCATGACCACCATTCTCCTGGTGAATCGCTTTACAGATCCCCGGATATTCTTTCTCATATCGGTCAGCGATTTCTGCTGTGTTGTCTTTTGTTGATCCGTCGTTTACAATCAAAATTTCAACTTCGTCTCCGCCCGGAAGAAGAGACTTAATGCAGTTGTCCATGTAAGCGGCTGAATTGTAACATGGGATCGCAATTGATAAAAGTTTCAATTTTTTTACCTCCT
>JAFUMF010000235.1 GCA_017482945.1 Lachnospiraceae bacterium | reverse complement strand
AGAGCAATTCCGGATCAGTTCATGAAAGAGCTGGATAAATATTTTAATAGATAAAAACGAATATGAATTGGCATTTAAAAACATTTGACGAATTGACGACGAAAGAATTATATGAGATCTTCAGGGCCCGCGCAGAGGTGTTTGTGGTGGAGCAGAACTGTGTTTACCAGGATCTGGATCTGAAGGATCAAAAATCGTACCACCTGTTTTCTGAGGAAAACGGAGAGATCATCACGTATGTGCGGATCATTGAAAAAGGAGTTTCCTATCCGGAAATGTCTGCCGGAAGACTTTTGACCAGAGAAAGTCACCGGAGACAGGGGTTATCGAGAGAGACTGTGGATACGATGATCGATTTTGTTGTCCATGAACTTGGAGAGACAAAAATCAGGATTTCTGCACAGCTTTATCTGTTGAAGTTTTATGAGAGTGTGGGATTCGTGAAAACATCAGAGGTGTATCTGGAGGATGATATTGATCATGTTCAGATGCTTTATGATTGTTCCGGTGCGAAATAAGAACTGATGAAAAAGCAGATGCATGCTCTGGCCAGCGGGCCGGAACATGGCATCTGCTTTTTGTAATGTGCAAGAAAGTTCTGTCATTCAAAAACGAATCAAATTATTGACAATCGTACTTTTGATAATACCAGTAGGAGTAGATCATCGGCGCAAAAGCAGCGATGAAGATAAGGGCAATTCCAAGATACAAATAGTTCATAAACGAGAGGACAATGAAAAGAACTCCTGTAATGATCCAGAGCGGTCCTGCGAACCGGTGGGTGTGATTCCAGTTTTCTGTACTGTTCAGTGTCCACGGAACTTTGATTCCTACCGTGTAGTTTTGTTTGCATTTCGGAAGATAGTTGCCGATGATGATAAACAGTCCTCCGGTAAAGATGGCAGCTGTGTTTTCCATCGGGAAATGGAAACCAAGCGCCTCGGTGTAGATGGAAAACATACAGAAGATTGAGGTAATTGGGCAAATCCATAATACAAGAGACAGAATTTTTTCACTGTGATTCTGAGCTTTCGGGTCTGCAGAAGTGGCAATCATACAGATCCAATGAATTGCCAACAGGAAGCATGGAAGTCCGACGACAGCGAACAATTTGGAACTCCAGCCGTTCGGTACGCCGTTGCCATCCCAGTGTGTGACCACCTGATCTGGAAGCTGGTTCCATAAAAGGAGTCCAACAAGGATTGGGATGAGGATGATGATTGAAGTGAGAATCATTTTAGGTTTCAGTTTTTTCAGCATAGGATGTCTCTCCTTTCAATTCTGTGATCCAGAGCATGATATCCTCCAGAACAGAAGTATTTAGTTCATAAAAAATATATTTTCCTTCGCGATTATCCCGGATTAGGTCGGCTTCCTTTAGCACTGAAAGGTGTCTGGAAATGGAAGCAGCGGTCACGTCGAAGTGGGATGCGATTTCTCCGGCTGATAACCGGCCGTTTTTTAGGAGATTTAAAATCTCACGGCGGATTGGATCGGCCAGAGCCCGCAATGTGTCTTGTAGTGCCATGGACTCACCTCCAATATTTAACATTTAACCTAATTGTTAATTGTATTATACAAAAAACAGGGATCATAGTCAATCCCTGTTGGAATATTGTAAGAAATTGTAAGCGATGTGAAGGTAGGAGCAGTAAATGATTCAGGCCTTATGGTTTGCAGGAGCCACATGGAGAATAGTCCAGTGCAAGGACTTCCTCGCGGGAGCCGGCGAATTCCAGACGGTTCTGATCGCTCATTTTGGATACGCTCTCGCAGGATGGTTTGTGAAACTTCTTTGAGCGGATGTTCAAAATATAGTTGAAGTCAGCGGATCCGGCGGTATGGCTTGGAAGCGTTCGGTCGGCATCAGCGATCGTGTCAGTACGGGAACCAGAAACAGTGGTACCGGATAAACTGCTATATTCCGTCGCGATTGTAACCGTAGATCCATCGGAATAGCAGGTGATGGTCCCGTGGTGGTCCGTGCGGTAAATGTTCGATCCGACGGCCTCGAGACGGCGGAGCACCTGAGAATCCGGGTGTCCGTAGGGATTAGCTTCGCCCACAGAGAGAATGGCATACTCCGGCTGAGTGGTCTGAAGGAATGCTTCGGAAGAGGAGTCGTTACTGCCATGGTGAGAGACCTTCAGGACGGTGGTCTGTAAATCAACTCCTGAATTTAGGAGGAACTGCTCGGTATCGGTTTCCGCATCTCCTGTAAAGAGGAAGGAGGTCTGACCATAGGTGAGTTTTGTGACGATGGAGGTGTCATTGGACCCGGTTCCACTGTTGACAGCCAGAATTTCCACCAGCGCATCACCAAGTTCATAAGAATCTCCAACTTGCGGAATCTGGATACCGCCGCCGCGCAGGTCCGCGTACTTTTTAAAATCAGAGAACGCATCACTTTCGTAGTCTGCGGTGGAGCAGAGGACAAGATCCGCCTCAGCAAAATACAGAGCGCCGGAAAGTCCGCCGATGTGGTCTTCATCTGCATGAGTTCCGATCACAAGATCCAGATGGGTGATATTATGGCTTCGGAGCGTAGAATACAGAAGACTGGAATCATCCTTATTGCCGCCATCGATGAGCATATAATGTCCGTCACATTCGATGAGTGCCGCATCCGCCTGGCCGACATCGAGAAAGCGGACGGTTACTAAAGAAGTTCCTGGATCTCCAGGGCCGATTTGAGCAGAAGGAGATTCGAAATCCGAGGCTTCATATATTCCGCCAGTCGGTAGAGAGAAACATCCGCCAAGAAATGTGCCTAAAAAACATAAAATCAGGAAAAGGTTCAAAAGCTGTCGTCGTCTTATCATGTCATTACCTCCTGCGTCATTATAACATAGAATAATTCCACAATCAAAACATGAAAGTGTATTTTACTAAATCGTAAGAAAATGGTAAAATGGTGATACTATATGAAAATAACTTCCAGATAAGGAGCGTTGATATGAGTTTAAAGAGTAAGTTTTTAGAGACAAGAGACAACTATGTGATCAATCAGGTCAGAAGGGCACGACTGCCGCTGTTTTCGTCCTTTGAGATCAGACGTTACCGCCTGGTCTTTTCCGGTCGGGTCCAGCATGTGGGATTCCGTCTGGAAGTCAGTGAAATGGCGAAGCGGCTCGGCCTCACAGGTTTCTGCCAGAATCTGGAAAACGGAAGTGTTCTGGTCGAAGTGCAGGGACAGTTTGATAAGATTAAATTCCTTGTGGCGTTCATGAAATCGCTGAAGCGCATTGTGGTTAAGAACGTGGAGAAGAAGCGGCTTCCGCTTGACTTGGCTGAAATTGGGTTTGCCTCAGATGACGAAGATTAGAACTTTGAAAAACGTAAATAAAACGTCACAAAAATCGCAGAAAACTGTAAGCAAAGATTAAAGCACTCCTTGGGAAAATTTGGTATAGTAAAGTCAGAACGTATAGTAGAAAGCAGGTGACTTTATGAAAAGGAAGAAATGGAATCTTAGAATATTACTTGTAGTTACAACGGCTTCCTTGGCGCTTGGTGGGTGTCAGGGTACCCAAAAGGTCCCGGCAGTGGAAAAGCTCGCTTCCATGGATGATGAAAAAATCAGTGAAAAGCTTTCAGGCTTTACCAGAGAGGAACTTGTGAACGCATGGGGAGAACCGGACTACGATTTGTTTGGAGACGGAGACCTGTTCATGATCGGCGAAGAGGGCGACAGTCTTTGTGTGTATTATGAAGGCGAAGATGAGTCGGTGAAATATGCACGGCTTAATATGTTCGGCGGTGTACAGGATTTTACCGGAATCATTGAAGATGATTTTGAAAATACGGCGGTTGTTCGAATTGATGATAACGGGTATTCTATCTGCGGCTCCGGGCATCTGGTAACTGTGGATCTGACAAAGGGTGAGGAGCGGCTGGATGTAGAAGTGGGCGATCATGTCTATGTACAGTATATTGGCGCTGTGATGGAATCGAGTCCTCTGCAGTTGATGGACCAGATCAGTGTTTCAGTCATCGAAAATGCAGGTTCGTTCGAGGATGTTGACGATGCGCTTTTAGAAGCCAATACGCTGGAAGGTGTGACTATGACACTTTTGGACGTGACGCCGACATCTGCGAAAATCGGAATATTAAACACCACGGATCTGCAGATTCAGTTTGGAGACGATTATAATCTTCAGGTATATGCAGAGGATGATTGGAAGGATGTTCCGTATCTGATCGATAACTGGGCATTCAATGCAATCGCGTATATGGCGCTCAAAGATCAGCAGGCAGAGTGGGATGTGGACTGGACCGTATTCCATGGCGAGCTGGAGCCTGGAAAATACCGGATCGTGAAGGCAGTGATGGATTTTAGAGGAACGGGAGATTGGAGTGAGCATCATTTTTCTGTGGAGTTCGAGATCCCGGAGGAAGAATAGAAGAATGAAGAAAGAGGTTTGGAGTTATTCCAAATAGTGGAGGGAACGATGATCGTATTTTTGACAAGCAGTCCGAGCGGACCGCTGGATGTGCCGAATTATGATAAATTGCTGGATGAGAAAAATGGGTTTGTGGAGAATATGAGGCAGTTCTGGAAGCAGGAGATGAACGGACTGATCATTGCGGCCGCGCCGGATTCCTTTGATGGAAATGATGAGATGCGGGATTTCTTTGAGAACGCATTCCAAAACAGTGGAGTGCCGGTGGCAAAATTTGATCTGTGGGACTATCGCAGTCCTGATATTAGTGCGGACGACCTGAACCAGTACGATATCATCATGCTGGGCGGCGGCCATGTTCCCACCCAGAATCACTTTTTCCAGCTGATTCATCTGCGGGAGAAGTTAGAAAACTACCAGGGGATCATCCTGGGAGTCAGCGCCGGAACCATGAACAGCGCCGATGTGGTGTATGCCCAGCCGGAACTTCCGGGGGAATCTGTGGACCCGAACTATGTGAAGTATCTTCGGGGACTTGGACTGACGGATATCATGGTACTTCCTCATTATCAGATGGTAAAGAATTTCATGCTGGATGACAGACGGTTGTTTGAGGATATCACTTATGGCGACAGCTATGGAAAATGTTTCATCGCCCTGGAGGATGGAAGCTACATCCGGATCATGAATGGTGAGACAAGACTCTATGGTCGGGCCCATGTGATCGAAGACGGGGTACTTACGACCATTTGCGAAGAGAATGAGAGTGTTTCTTTGTAGATCCTATTGTAAATGTAAGAGCGGCAGACCGCTGGTTATGAGCCAGTTGTCTGCCGCTTTTATCGTTGTCAGGTATGTCCGGCGGATCTGCCATCTTGGGTTTATATATGAGGCTATTTAATAATGGATTCGAGACCATCGACACCGGCGCACAGAAGTGCCATGAGATAGGTCTCCTGAGCTGCTTTATATGCACCTGCAATCGGGAATTTCTCATCCAGGCTGTGGATATTCGCCGGTGTTCCGTCCGGGGAATAGGTGTGGCTGATACAGATTGCCGGGATTCCTTTATCAATGGCAATATTGCAGTTGGTGCATCCGCCGCGAACCAGCTTTGGTGTGACACCTAGGTGCTCGATCACGGAGTAAACGCTTTCGACGATCGGTGAGTGTTCATCCTGTGTTCCGGCCGGAACGTCGCAGTAAATTTTGCTGTCCCATGTGATGGTATCTTTGCCCCAGCGGGCAGTTTCTTCGTCGCATGCTTCCTGAATGGCCTTGAAAATTCGGTCATCCAGCTCATATAATAGTTCGGCCGAATTGGAGCGGAAGTTGAACTTGATGGTGGCCTGAGGAACGATGGCGTGGATACCGGCATCATTTCCTGCGTGGAAATTGGAAACGCAGAATGTGGTGCGAGGATCACTGCTGACCTGGAAATCTGCAATTTTTGCCACTGCCCGGGCTGCAGCATGAAGCGGGTTGGCCATGGTTCCGAACGCATAGTATGCATGGCCGCCGACACCATAGAAGGTCACTTCGTAGGTGCGGAAGCCGGTTCCTTCATATGTAATCTCCGGGAAATCGGAGCTGTCGATGCTGAGGGAGGCATCGATCTGGCCTTCATGGTCCTCCAGGAAGTCCTTCATTCCTCCGAGGGAGCCCATGCCTTCCTCACGGCTTGTTCCCATGAAGATGATATCACCGGTGTGACGGACACCGGCAGCTTTGATGCCTCGGATGACAGAAAGCATGATGGCAAGGGCACGCGTATCATCACCGATGCCCGGTGCATACAAATATCCGTCTTTTTCTTCTACAGTTTTGACAGAGCCGAGCGGGAACACGAACCATGCGGATGATTTTATTATAAAATTGCAGATTTGGTTTGTAAAGTTAAAACATCATGAAGCATCTTAGAACACGAATGGAAATAGGGGGACAAGGAGCCGGAATAGCACTTGCATTTACCGGACGAAACGGCTATAATAGTATGTCAGTAAATGAAAAGATAGGAGATTCTACCAATGAATAATGAAGTTTTAGCAGTAGTTGCCGGCAAAGAGATCACAAACGCTGATCTGGATGCATTTTTAGCAAACCTTCCGGCGGAGCAGAGACAGTATGCTTCCAATTCTTATTTCCGTGAGCAGTATTTAGAGCAGATTATTGTCCTTCATGTATTAGAGAAGATGGCAGATGAGCTTGAACTCGATATGACAGAAGATTACAAGA
Organism: Lachnospiraceae bacterium; assembly: GCA_017482945.1. Taxonomy (GTDB): domain Bacteria; phylum Bacillota; class Clostridia; order Lachnospirales; family Lachnospiraceae; genus Pilosibacter. Next base: position 1,906 of record JAFUMF010000235.1, on the reverse strand, counting down.
AAATGTTAGAAAGTCTTGTAAGAGACATCAAGGCTCGTATGGCAATGAACGAGATCATGAAAGACATCGAAGTGACAGATGTCGAGGCTGAAACTGTTTACAAGATCAATCCGGATAATTTCAGCAAACCGGAGACAGTAAGCGCAAAGCACATTCTTGTGGATGATGAGGACGCTTGCAACGCAATCCTTGCTGAAATCCAGAATGGCGAAAAGGCATTCGAGGACGCAGCAAAAGAGTGTTCCACATGTCCGTCCGGCCAGCAGGGCGGTGACCTTGGTGAGTTCGGAAGAGGCCAGATGGTAAAAGAGTTTGAGGATGCAGCATTCGCAGCAGAAATCGGCCAGATCATAGGACCGGTAAAGACTCAGTTTGGTTTCCACTTAATCAAGGTAGAGGCGAAGAACGAAGCTGAGACACTTCCGTATGAGGCAGTGAAAGAGCAGATCAAGAAAAACCTTCTTCAGCAGAAACAGCAGCAGGTTTATACTGCAAAAATTGCAGAGCTTAAAGAAAAGTATGTAGAGATGAAATAATCTGGAACCAGATTCCGCAAAGAGTACCTGTTAGATAGGGTACTCTTTTGGTTTACAGCAGGAGGGAGAAAACAGTATGGCAGTAGAAAACGGTGAGTGGATCATGCATGGCCTGGAATGGGACAATCCGCTTCGGATCCGGTCAGCTGAGGAGTTGATCAATTACGTGGAGGAAGTCGGTTTTCTTCCGCTGTTTCAGAATGAAATCGATGGTTTTTCCGCGGAAGAGCATACCTGGCCGGGCGGCTGGTGGAGCGGCGATCCGGAGCAGGATCCGTGGGAGTGGCGCGAAGTGATCGCCAGAAGCGGACGCGTTGCCTACGGAAAGTTTTTTGATAAGAAAGCCGGATTTATTTCTCTCAAATGGCTGCCATATTTTGCCAATTACAGACGTGATGGATATGATTTTGATGCCAGATACGATGACGAGCTGGCAAGTATCCGCTGCAAGAAGATCATGGACCAGTTTTTGAACCATGAGGAATTGTTTTCTTTCGAACTGAAGGAGAAGGCCGGATTCGGAAAAGGCGGAGAGAAGAATTTTCCTGGCATCGTGACGGACCTTCAGATGCAGACGTATCTGGTGGTGCGGGATTTCAGATGTAAGAAGAACAAAAAAGGCCAGGAATATGGCTGGCCGATCGCAGTCTACAGCATGCCGGAGCAGATCTGGGGGTACAAAGCTGTGACTGAGGCTTATAAAGAGGATCCGGAGCTTTCTAAGAAGCGGATTTATGACCGCGTGAAGGAAGTATTTCCGTGGGCGACGGAGAAGCAGATTAAAAAAGTATGTAGATAAAAGGATCCGGGAACATTGCCAGTGAAAACTGAGCATCTTATGTTCCCGGATGTTTTATTTTGATACGGTCACACGACATCCGGTCATAGGACTTGTCTGCCGGTAAAACCTCTATTTCTTTGCTTTCGCATCCTCCAGCACCTTTTTATATGGTGCGATCATTCCTTCATTCATCTTATTTCCCATTTTTGCCAGTAATTTCGGCGAGGCCAGCATGGAGCCCACCAGATACATCGCCACCATCATCGGCCATTTTTTCTGTGGGAAATCATATTGCTTATGAGCCTTATAGAATTTATGGTCGGCTCTCATCATTCCCTGCATCAGCCAGATCAGATCACGGAAGATCTTCATACCGCCGATGCCGTAGAAATTCTGCGGCGGAACATAGTTATGCTTTAAGGCATAGGCCAGAGATGCCGCCATGCGGTCGATGGCCTCATTCGGGTTCGTTTCGTCGGTGGCGACGCCTGCCAGGAAATTGCTTCCGACCTGAGCACGGCCTTCAATGATCCTCTGACGCTTGAATTCTTCGCTGTACTTACCGCTCACAAGATAACCGACCGGCAGT
>JAFUMF010000234.1 GCA_017482945.1 Lachnospiraceae bacterium | reverse complement strand
GTGTTTATTGTTAATTTAGGGGATTTTTGTGGACAAAATCGATATTTTGTCTATATTTTTTTGCCGCAAAAATGCCACAGAAAACCTTGAAAATTAAGGATTTCTTGTTTGATTTCGGCCTGAAAATGTGGTATATTTTTTGCATAAAAATTCTAATTTTCTCGCATTTCGGGTTCGAAATGTTGTCTTTCTGGTTCGGTGGAAATCTGAGTACACGGCCGGATGCATGCGGAATTCACCGCAAAATTCTATGTTTACTAAAATGGTTTTCGAGGAGAGATGTTTTATAGTTGCGAAGTGTGTATTTAGTGTGTATAATAAGGAAAGGAGAATAAATTGAAAAGAAGAGAGCTTATTAAACGACTTGAAGCTGCCGGATTTTGTTTCAAGGAGCATGGAGGAAATCACGATACATACAAAAGAGGAACTGATACGGAGCAAGTTCCTAGGCATAGAGAAATTAATGAAATTACGGCACGACAAATTTTGCGAAAATGGGGATTGGAATAGATTCAGGAAAGGAGACTAATTCTGCATGAAACAAGCATATCCTACTTTTATTGCTAAGCATGAAAATGTATATCTGGTTTATGTCCCGGACATGGAATTGTATACGGAGGGTTCAAGTATAACCGATGCCATGGAAATGGCGAGAGATGCAATCGGTTTGAAGGGCATTGACTTGGAAGATGATGGAAAGATTCTTCCGGAAGCGTCTGATTATGAAAATGCCTTGCAGATTGCCAGAGAGCATGCTGAAATTTTTGATTATTCGCAGGGGATTTTGACGATGGTAGATGTGGATTTTTTAGACTATCGTCGAAAAAGAGATATGAAAATGGTTCGTCGAAATGTGACTTTGCCGAATTGGCTGAATCGTGAGGCGGAGCGGCTCCAGTTAAATGTATCAAAAATTCTGCAAGAGGCATTGACGGCTCATGTTGGCGATTTGAAAATGAAATAGGGTAGAAGAGAAGTGATGCAAGATAAAAAGGACTGTCTCAACGCATCGTGCAGGCAGTCCTTTTTATCTTACTATTTATTTAGTCTTCATACAAACGGCTATAAATCTCATCGCAAAGTGCATCAATATAGGACTGGTCCGTTATATCGCGGTTTGTGATCAGGAGGTCCTGGATGATCTCGAAGCGCTGTAAGCTTAATTCTTCTTTTGTAAGATCGCTCATATGTTTGTGGATAACACGGTCGATGTTCTGGGCGGTGTATTTGCTTAAGAACCATTCGATGATTTCTTTTGTCTGGTTTTCTTCTTCGGAAACCTGGCCTTTTAACTGGTCAGCGGATTTCTTGGATGTGAAGGAAACCATGAAGGAGCCAACGGCCATGAAAGCTAACATTCCGATTACGATGTAGTACATAATTCCGGAGAATGGGAGCTTGATGATTCCGGTGAGACTCAGTACGATACCTGCTGTAGCTACAACGCCTACGATTAAGAATGCAGTCACAGAGGATTTCATGTCTTCGTATTTCTGACCTTTGTCTACATAAGCTTTGGACGGTGTTGCAGCGCGTTTTGCTTTTGCTTCTGCGAGCTTCTGTGCTTTGGCATAAGCTTCAGCCTGTTCTGCAGTCATGTTTGCTCTTGCCTGAGCTTCGGCAGCAGCCTGCTGTTCGGCCTGCTGTTTTGCTTTGGCCTGGGCAGCCATCATCTGCTCGTACTGCTTTTTCATCTGCTCCTCGCGCATTTTTATGTACTGGTCTTTCATTGCATCTGCGGCTTCTTTAGATTCGAAGAGAGGGCCGCCGCAGTCGGTACATTTTGTGATTCCCTCGACAAATTCCATATCACATTTTGGACAGTATGGCATAAGGGTACTTCCTTTCTATGTTTCGTACGTGTGCTTAACGCACATTATGGGATATTATAACTCAAATTGTTAAAAACGTCCAGAGTTTGTGGGTTTTTGCACTTCCATTTCTTTGGAAAATCGGTTAGAATGATACGTACATTATTATTTATTATAGAAGAAAGGGGTATTTCATGCGAATTGCGGTTGTAACAGACAGCAACAGTGGAATTACACAGAAACAGGCGGCCGAGATGGGAGTTTTCGTGCTTCCGATGCCGTTTATGATCGATGATGAAACATTTTTTGAGGATATCACTTTAACACAGGATGGGTTTTATGAGAAGTTGGCGAATGATGCGGATATTTCCACATCTCAGCCGTCTCCGGAATCGGTGATGGATTTGTGGGACAAGGCACTTCTGGATCATGACCAGGTGGTTCATATTCCGATGTCCAGTGGTCTTTCTGGCTCTTGTGAGACTGCGATGATGCTGGCAAATGATGATAAATACGAAGGAAATGTATTTGTTGTCAATAACCAGAGAATTTCTCTGACTCAGGCCCAGTCTGTGAAAGATGCCAAAATGCTGGCGGCTCTGGGCGCGGATGGTGCACATATTAAGAAGCGTCTTGAGGAGACGAAGATGGATTCTGCGATTTTTATTACCGTGGATACATTAAAGTACTTAAAGAAGGGCGGTCGTATTACTCCGGCCGTTGCGATGATTGGTACTTTATTGAAAATTAAGCCGGTGCTTAGTATTTTCGGCGAGAAGCTGGATTCTTTTGCGAAGGCGAGAACCGTGAAGCAGGCCAAGTCTATTATGGTCGAGGCGTTGAAGAAGGAGCTTGATGAGAGACTCCATGATCCGGAATGCAAGCACGCGCACATCGGTATCGCGCACACGCAGAATGCCGGTGCGGCAGAGGAATTTGCGGAGGAAGTGAAGGAGATTTTTCCGTATGCGGATATTGAGATCGCTCCGCTTTCTTTAAGTGTTTCCTGTCATATCGGACCGGGCAGCCTTGCGATCACTGCAACCAGAAAGTTGGTGGAGGAAGATGAAAACACTCCGGCGTAAATTAGCACGGATTTATGGAAAACATACGCCTAGCATTAAGTTGCCGTTGGTGTTGTTTGCGATTTTGATCTGTATGGTTCCTATGATGATCCAGAGCCGGGTCCTGGCGACTTCTTCAAAGCAGAACCAGGTAGACAGACGGATCATTGACGTACAGAACCAGTGCCAGATCATGAGCAACAAAATGACCAGAACTGGCTATTTGAGTGGTACGGCGGTGGACAATGCGGGAATTGATGCGGAGCTTTCGATGTTGGCGGACATTTTTAATGGCCGAATTCTGATTGTCAATTCCGGCTTCCGAATTGTGGAGGATACATTCTCACTTTCTGAGGGAAAGCTTTGCATTTCTGAGGAGACGATCCGTTGTTTCCAGGGTGAGAGTACAAACAAATATAATACAGAGAAGCATTATTTCCTGCTGGCGATTCCGATTTCCGAGAATGCCCAGACCATTGAGACCGGCACAACGCCGAAAACGGCCGGTGTCATGCTGGTGACGGCATCGACGGAGAGTATGACGGAGCTGGATGATACGTTGAATGATAAGGCGGCACTTTATCAGGTCATTGTTTTCGTTGCGGTACTGATTTTGACGATGAGCGTGGTTCAGATGCTGTTCCGTCCGTTTGATGCGGTGGTCGCGTTCATCAACCGTGTGGCGGATGGTACGCTGGACGAGGATCTTGCGGAGGAGACGTATTCGGAGACGAAGCGTATGTCCCGCTCGTTAAACAAGATGCTCCAGACCATCAAGGCGGTGGAGCAGTCTCGTCAGGAGTTTGTATCTAACGTGTCTCATGAACTGAAGACGCCGATCACATCGATTCGTGTTCTGGCGGATTCGCTGATGGGCATGGGAGAGGTTCCGCAGGAGCTTTACAAGGAGTTCATGACGGATATTTCTGATGAGATTGACCGAGAGAGCAAGATTATCGATGACCTTCTGAGCCTGGTGCGCATGGACAAGGTGGCTCCGGAGAAGAGTATCGCCCAGGTGAATGTGAACAGTCTGATTGAGATGGTATTAAAGAGACTCCGCCCGATTGCGAGAAAGCGGAATATCGAGCTGATTTTTGAGAGTATGCGAGAAGTGACCGCGGATATTGATGAGGTGAAGCTTTCTCTTGCGATCAATAACCTGGTGGAGAATGCTATTAAGTATAATAAGGAAGATGGATGGGTTCGTGTGACATTGGATGCGGACCACAAGTTTTTCTATTTGAAGGTGGCGGATTCTGGTATCGGTATTCCGGAGGAGTTTAAGGACCGAGTCTTTGAGCGTTTTTACCGAGTGGACAAGGCGAGATCCAGGGAGACCGGTGGTACGGGCCTTGGTCTTGCGATTACAAAGAGTGTGATCCAGATGCACCATGGTGCGATCCGTGTGGAGAGCAAAGAGGGTGAGGGAACCATGTT
>JAFUMF010000233.1 GCA_017482945.1 Lachnospiraceae bacterium | reverse complement strand
GGTGCCGCATAGCCAACGTTTTCGAAGTTGCCGGCCATGTTTTTCTGGCGGTACAGATAATATGGAACCAGTCCCATTCCACGGGAATATTCCGCAGTCAGGTCGATCATTTCCTGTGTATTTTCAATCTTTAAGTTGGCATATTTTTCACGGAAGATGTTGAGGCGTGCGGCACGTTTGATCGCCAGGGAGTGGACGGTCACACTGTCAGGTGCCAGCGCTTTGATTTCTTCCATGGTTTCACGAACATCCTCCAGATCTTCCTCCGGAAGTCCGATGATCAGATCCATGTTGATGTTGTCAAAGCCCAGTTCTCTCGCCAGACGGAACTGTTCTTTTACATGCTCGACGGTGTGGAGACGGCCGATCAGGTCCAGCGTCTCCTGCTTCATGGTCTGCGGATTGATGGAGATCCTTGTGATTCCATGGGCACGAAGAGTACGCAGTTTCTCCTCCGTAATACTGTCCGGGCGTCCGGCTTCCACGGTGTATTCTTTCACAGTGGACAAGTCTAAGGTGTTTTCGATTTTGGTAAGCAGCTGATCCAGTTCCTCAGCAGACAACGAGGTCGGTGTACCGCCGCCAAAATAAACGGTATCCAGAGTGCGGCCCTTCATTTTCTTTGCCACATACTCCAGCTCTTTGAATAATGCCTCTAAGTATAAATGTGTTTTTCCCTTCCAGAGTCCGATCGGATAGGACGTGAAGGAACAGTAGAGACATGTGGTCGGACAGAACGGGATTCCCACGTAAAGGCTGTAACCGTTTTCGTAGTCGATCTCGGAAAGCAGCTCTTTCTCGCGTTTCGCGATCTCCACGCTGAGGTCGATCTTTTCCTCGCTGGTCAGGTAAGTCTCGCGCATGAAATCTTTAATGTCCTCTTCCTTCCATCCCTCATCCAGTCGTGTGAGGGCAATCTTCGTCGGACGGATACCGGTCAGTGTTCCCCACGGGAGAATTTTTCCGGTGCGTTCGGAAAGCAGATGGTACAGCTCTTTTTTTATGGTCGTCTTCGCCTCAAGGCGGTTTTTATAATCCAGCGGAAATGTCCGTTCCGCCTGAATCTCTTCGTTGTCGATGATTCTCAGAGTGAACACTCCGTCATCAGACTCAGAATATGTTCCTTCTATATAATAAGTAACATTCTCCTGCTTCTCATGAGCAAAAGTCTCGCCAGGGTAGAATGCCATCAAAAGCTCTCGGATATCCTGCTCATAAGAATTATCGTTCAGTAAAATACCTATCATGTTTAATACCTCGCAAGCGGGTTGTATTTCTTTTCATGGCCAATGGTGGTCACGTCCATGTGGCCCGGATATACCATCACATCCTCCGGAAGTGTCAGAAGCTTTTTCACCGATGCCACCATGTCCATCGCATTTCCGGTCGGAAGATCGATTCGGCCGTAGGAATTCTGGAACAGGGTGTCGCCGGCAAAGAGAACCTCTTCCTCCTCGATGTAGTAACAGCAGGAACCGATGGTATGGCCAGGTGTCAGAAGCATTTTCCATGTGAAGCCGGCAAGTTCAAAGGTCTCTCCGTCTGTTAAGGTCACATCAGGAGTCAGGGAGAATGCCTTTCTGAACCATTTTAACATCATATTCTTGGAGCCGTCCTCTAAGATCTCCACTTCCTTTTCAGAAGAATAAATCTTTACATTCCATTCCTCTTTCAATTCTCTCGCCGCCAGAATGTGGTCGAAATGTCCGTGGGTCAGGAGAATTGCCTCTGGCTTGATTCCAAATTCTTTGCATTTGCTGCTGATGAGATTTGCGCTGTCACCGGGATCAATGATCACGCCGCGTTTGGTCTCCTCATCGTAGACCAGATAACAATTGGTCTGCACCATGCCGACCAACAGACTTTTAATACGAATTTCACTCATTGTTTCGGTCCTTTCTATAAACAGAGCCCGCCGGCCTTCTCTGGCAGGCAGGCTCCTCATACTTTTATTAACCTGTCGTTCTTTCAATATTCAGGACACCATCAACCTGACGGAGCTTTGTCATCAGGTAGTTCAGCTCATCTACACCGTGGGTATCAAAACTTACAACAATTGTCGTTCTGTCTCCCTGTTTATTGATTCTCGCATTTACGCTCTTGATATCGATCTGGCGCTCAGTAAATACTCGGGTAACCTCCACGAGAATACCGATGCGGTTGGTTGCAAAAACAGATAACTCCGCAGAATAAGTCGCGTCTTTCTGGTCTGCAATATCTGCCTGCCATTCTGCATCAATCAGACGGCTTCTCTCGATTTCCGGAAGATTCATCACGTTGATACAGTCCGTACGGTGGATCGTAATGCCGCGGCCTCTTGTCACATAGCCGACGATCTCATCTCCAGGTACCGGGCTGCAGCATCTTGAGAAGCGGACTGCCAGATCATGGATTCCCTTTACGACGATGCCGCTCTGGGATTTTGCACGCATCGGAACCACGCCCTGGCGGTTCGGATCGTTCAGAGTCTCGAGAAGCGTTGCATCCGTGATCTCTCGCTGCATCTTCTTTTCATGGGCATCCAGTAACTTGTTGATGACCTGGCCTTCTTTGATGGCACCATGACCGATGGATGCCAGAAGAGCGTCCCACTCCAGATAAGCAAAACGTTTTAATACCTTCTCAATATATTCCGGTTTGTTGATCTCTGAGAAATCAATTCCTTTGGCCTTACAGTAGCGATCCAGCATTTCCTTACCGCGAAGGATATTGTCGCCCTTAAACTCCTGCTTGAACCATGCATTGATCTTGTTCTTTGCCTGGCTGCTCTTAATGATCTTCAGCCAGTCACGGCTCGGGCCTTTGGAGTTCTGGGAAGTCATGATCTCGACGCGGTCACCGTTCTGGAGCACATAGTCGATATTGACGAGCTTTCCGTTTACACGGGCACCGACCATCTTATTTCCGACCGCGGAGTGGATCGCATAAGCAAAGTCGATCGGGGTGGAACCGCTCGGGAGCGCTTTTACGTCACCGCTCGGAGTGAAGCAATATACACTTTCACTGAACATATCAAGATCACTCTTGACCATGCTCATGAACTCTTTGTTATCGGTATTGTCCTGCTGCCACTCTAAGATTTCTCTTAACCAGCTTAATTTCTTCGCCTCTGCGCCGGCTGCTGCCTCGCCGCTTCCGCTCTCCTTGTACTTCCAGTGAGCCGCGATACCAAATTCAGCAGTGCGGTGCATCTCAAAGGTACGGATCTGGATCTCGAACGGATGGCCATTCTTGCCGATCAGCGTCGTATGGAGAGACTGGTACATGTTCGGCTTCGGCATTGCGATATAATCTTTAAAACGGCCCGGGATCGGTGTGTACATTTCATGGATAACACCGAGGGCTGCATAGCAGTCTTTGACACTGTCCACGATGATGCGGACTGCGAAGATATCGTAAATCTGGTCGAGAGTCTTGGTCTGTTTCACCATCTTCTTATAAATACTGAAGAAATGTTTCACACGGCCGCTCACATCACACTCAATCTCGGAGTTGACCATGTGGCTCTTGATCTCAGAAATAATATCGTTGATGAACTCCTGACGAGTTTCGCTGGTCAGGGCAACTTTTTCTTCCAGATCCTTAAACACCTCCGGCTCCAGATAGCGGAGTGCCAGGTCATCCAGCTCGACCTTGATCTTGGAAATACCGAGACGGTCTGCAAGCGGTGCATAGATCTCAATGGTCTCTCTGGATTTTTCTTTCTGCTTCTCCGGCTTCATGTACTGGAGGGTACGCATGTTATGCAAACGGTCAGAAAGCTTGATCAAGATCACACGGATATCCTTCGCCATTGCGAGGAACATCTTTCGCAAGTTTTCCGCCTGCATTTCCACTTTATCAGCTGACCAGTTTAACTGTGTCAACTTTGTAACGCCATCTACCAGAAGAGCAACTTCCTTACCGAAGACCTCGGCAAGTTCTTCTTCTGTCATGACCGTATCTTCCACTACATCGTGAAGGATACCGGCGATAATGGACTCTTTATCTAATTCCAGCTCCGCAAGAATAATACCCACGCAGAGCGGATGAATAATGTACGGCTCGCCTGATTTTCTCTTCTGATCCTTGTGGGCATCGCGGGCAATGTGGTACGCCCGTTCCACCATACTCAGATCGTCGGACGGATGATATCTCTTTATTTTTTTTACAAGCTCTTCGTAAAGCACTTCCGGGCTGGTAAAATCGGCCGGCGTATCCAGCGCGTTCTCTATATTTTTCCTCTTATCATTCTCCATACTCATCTCACCTTTTCATAAGGGATTTTTTCGGCCATCCTGCATATTCCGACAGCATGCCCATAATAGTTCGATAATAATACTTAATTATAATTTTTTTTGTCACAAATTGCAATAGTTTTCTAATATAGTATACCTTCCTGCTATCGCATTGGTGCGCTAAAGCAGTTGATTTTTGCTCTTATATCAAGTAAAATATACTAAGAACATTTCACTTGAACGAAAGGAGTTTTCCATGGAAACTACAAATCTCGTAAAAAAATATACTGAGGAAATGATTGCGATCCGCAGACATATCCACGCAAACCCGGAACTCAGCAATGCTGAATTCAAAACAACAGAGCTTATCAAGGAAAAACTCACTGAATATGGCGTAGAGATTGCTGATATCGGCTTAAAGACCGGTGTGTTAGGCATCATCCGCGGTGGAAAACCGGGAAAGACCGTTGCGATCCGCGAAGATATCGATGCGCTTCCGATGCCGGAATTAACAGGACTTCCATATGCATCCACAGTTGAAAACGTTTGCCACTCTTGTGGACATGATATCCATACTACCGTTCTTTTATGCTGTGCGAAGGTACTTTCTGAAATCAAAGACGAACTTGCCGGCAACGTAATGCTGATTTTCCAGCCTGCAGAAGAAGGCGGCGGCGGTGCTCAGCAGGTCGCAGACTGCAAGTTCTATGAGGTATTAAAGCCGGATGCTTTTGTGGGTCTCCATGTTTCTGCGCTCCTTGACGGCGGACAGATCGGCGTGAGAAAGGGCCCGACAAGCGCTTCCAGTGATGTTTTCACAATTAAAGTTAATGGAAAAGGCGGCCATGGTGCTCATCCTGAAAACTGTATCGACCCGATCGCCATCGCAGGCTATATTATCACACAGTTACAGACCGTTGTTTCCCGTGAGAACCATCCGGCTTACCCGGCTGTTATGACCATTGGTTCCATTCACGCCGGAAAAGCTTACAACATTGTCCCGGATTTCGTGGAGATGGGCGGTACACTCAGAAGCCTGGATCCGGACTGCAGAAAGAACATGAAGGATGCCATTACCAGAATCGCAACCTGCTGCGCAGAAGGCATGAGAGGAAGTGCTGATGTGATCTGGGAATCCGGAGTTCCGCCGCTTGTGAATGACGGCGATGTGGTAGACGGAATTATCGCTGCTGCGACCAAGATCATCGGAGAAGAAAATGTTGTGATGTTACCGAATCCGTCTCTGGGTTCCGAGGACTTCTCCGTCCTGTTCCCGGAATATGGCCCAGGTGCCCAGTTCTCAGTTGGAACCGGAATCCCTGGAAATCCAGATTCTAAAATCGGTCTCCACAACTCCAAGAACGTATTCAACGAGGAGAGTATCGATGTGGGTGCCTCCGTTATCATCCAGTATGTAAGAGATTTCCTCAGCTAATTTTGTACATTTTTCATGGGACATCCGTCGTTTCCGAACACGGATGTCTCATTTTTGTTTTATTTCAAAAATTAACATTTTTTTAACAGCTTTCCACAATTATTTGTGTTATACTTAATAAATCAAATATATAATGAAAGGTGTTGATCAGATTGCATTCAATCCACTCAACATTCAAAGAAAAGTTTTCTGAGACTCTGAAAGCTGTTCTTCCGATTCTCCTGATTGTTCTGCTTCTGTGCTTTTCCATCGCACCGATCCCGCCAAGTATTCTGATGACCTTCTTAACAGGTGCTGTTTTGTTAATCATCGGAATGCTCTTTTTCAATGTAGGCGTGGAACTTTCGATGACTCCGATGGGCGAGCGAGTAGGTACGATCATGACGAAATCCAAAAACCTGGTCGTTATTGTCCTGATCAGCTTTATCATGGGTTTTGTCATCACTGTTTCTGAACCTGACCTTCAGGTTCTCGCTCAGCAGGTTCCGTCCATTCCAAATATGGTGCTGATCCTTGCTGTTGCCGCAGGCGTGGGTGCATTCCTCGTTTTCGCATTGCTTCGTATGCTGTTTGGAATCCCGCTGCCAAAACTTCTGGTGCTGTTTTATATTGTGATTTTTGCACTGACACCACTGGTTCCGGCGGACTTCCTTGCCATTGCCTTTGACTCCGGCGGTGTAACAACAGGCCCGATGACTGTACCATTTATCATGGCGTTCGGTGTCGGTATTTCTGCGATTCGATACGATAAACATGCTGCAGACGACAGCTTCGGTCTGGTCTCCATGTGTTCCATCGGACCGATCTTAGCAGTCCTGATCCTTGGAATGATTTTCAATCCAGGCTCCGCTGAGCAGGTATCCGAGGCAATCCCGGTGATCGACAATACGGTTGATCTCTGGAAATTATTCGCGGTCGAGATTCCTCATTATATGGAAGAAATGACTGTGTCCCTGTTGCCGATCGTATTCTTCTTCGCCCTGTTCCAGCTGGCTGCAAGAGACATCAACAAACGATCCCTGATCAAGATCGCTATCGGTCTCGTGTATACATATATCGGTCTGGTTCTTTTCCTGACCGGTGCGAACGTTGGCTTTATGCCGGCCGGTAACTATCTTGGCCAGACAATTGCAGGACTTTCCTATCCTTGGATCATCGTTCCGATCGGTGTCGTGATCGGTTACTTTATTGTTAAAGCTGAGCCGGCTGTGTTCGTGCTCACCAAGCAGGTTGAGGAGATGACTTCCGGCGGAATTTCCGCAAAAGCCATGGGAAACGGCTTATCCATCGCGGTTTCCGTATCTGTAGGCCTTGCAATGATCCGTGTCGTGACCGGAATCTCCATCCTCTGGTTCCTGGTTCCTGGATATGCTATCGCTCTTGGTATATCCTTCTTCGTACCGAAGATCTATACCGCCATCGCTTTCGACTCCGGTGGTGTTGCCTCCGGTCCGATGACTGCTACCTTCCTGCTTCCGTTCGCAATGGGTGCCTGCGAAGCACTGGGCGGCAATATTATCACAGACGCTTTCGGCATTGTTGCCATGGTAGCGATGACCCCTCTCATCACCATCCAGGTCATGGGACTCATCAGCAAACTCAGAGAAAACAAACTTCACAAAGATATCGCAGGACATGCCGAGCATGTGGCTCTGGATTTCGGCGATATGGAGATTATCGAACTGTAACAATCTGAGAATGGACAAAATTTTTACAGAAATGAGGATCATATGGGAAGTTTAAATTTAATGACAACGATTGTCGATCGAAAAGACTTGAATCGATACATGGAAGTATATCAGAATAACGATCTGCACGTAACATTCCTGGCTCTCGGATATGGTACTGCCTCCAACGAAATTCTGGATTATCTCGGTCTGGAATCCAACCAGAAAGCGGTTGCCTTCTCTATTGTGGAGGCGGGCTCCTGGCTGACCGTGAAAAAACAATTTGAAAAGAAGCTTAAAATCGATGCCCCGGGCGGTGGAATCTCATTCACAGTCCCGCTCAGCAGCATTGGCGGCATGAAGGCGCTTCAGTTTCTCGCAGAGAAACAGGATTATCAGAAAGAGGAGGAATCAACCTTGAAGAATACAAACCATCAGCTGATCATTGTGATCACCGAGCCTGGTTACACCAATATGGTCATGGATGCGGCCCGCAGCGCCGGCGCTTACGGCGGAACGGTTATTCATGCCAAGGGAACCGGCATGGAAATGGCAGAAAAGTTCATGGGCGTGTCACTGGCATCTGAAAAGGAGCTGGTGCTCATCGTTACCAAGACTGACCAGAAAAATGCGATCATGCAGGCGATCATGAAAGAAGCAGGATTGAGCACAAAGGCAAAATCCATCGCCTTCTCTCTCCCGGTCACAGATACCGCAGGTCTTCGCCTGGTTGAAGATTAATCAGATCGATTGGAATATGAAAATACGAAAACCAGCAGTTCGGGAATCTTCCCGCTGCTGGTTTTCTTTATTGGAATTATGATATTTACGGATAAAAACTGTGGTAGACCTGTCCTGGCTGTGCGCCGCCTCGGCATCTTGCAAGGTCACTGACTGTGACCAGCTGATAGCCCCGGTTCAAAAGCTCCGGTACCAGCATGGCCGCCGCGTCTGCCGTTGTTCCGTACAGATCGTGCATGAGAATAATATCGCCGTCCCTCACCTGACTTAAGACGGTATTGACCGTCGCCTGCGGACTTCTTGTCTTCCAGTCCAGTGTATCGATGGACCACATGATCGCCGGAACTCCGTAGGATGCGAGCGCCAGTTTCGACGCTTCGTTCACAAAACCGCCCGGCGGACGCATGGTCATGCTGCGGATCCCTGCGATCTGCTGGAGTGTTGTATTGAACTGATTCAGGTTGGCATGAAGGTTTTCCGCCGACAATCTTGTAATATAGTTATGGCCCCAGGTATGGCTTCCGATCTCACAGCCGAGGGCCGTGATTCTTCTCACTGTATCCGGGTAACTGCTCATACGGTTTCCTACCATATAAAAGGTCGCCCTTGCGCCATGGCTCTCAAGCGTATCTAAAATCCGCCAGGTCGCTGGTGCCGGTCCATCGTCGAAGGTCAGCGCCACCATCGGTTTTGACGGGTCGATGTTCCGCTCTGCATACCACGGATCCATTGGTGCTCCTTCGCCTTTCCTTTGGATCGCCACTCGCAGGCCATCCACTCTCCGGCCCTGGGCTTCCACTCCGGCCGTCTCGCCGTTCATCACAAGATCCGTCCATGCGCCACTCTGGAACACGGAATAATACACATCATACTGCTCCGCCAACTGGTCTGTCAGTTTGATTCTCACAGCTTCCAACGGCATATCGCCTGCGATGTCTCCGGCCTCTGTCGCCGGTCCCTGCCAGTCAAGCCAGCCGGAACCGCTCAGATTCACCTGATAGGAAAGTGTTCCCTTCACATTCGCCGGCTGATTTTCCAGCTCCACCCAGATGGCTGTCGCATAGGAATTTTCCGGTGCCTGAACATGATCGTTGTCCTTCGTCTCTGCTGACCAGCCGTTCCCATAGTTATAAGTCCAGTATACTGCCCCCATCTCAGCCACAGCTTCAGTCTCAGCAAACGCCGGGAATGAAGCAGCCGCCGTTCCGATCACTGCCACCATACAGGCAGCAAGACCGAAAAGAAACTTTTTCATTCTCTTTATGTACATGATACGATTTCTCCTTTTCTCAGGTATTCTCTTGCAAGCCTATCTTACCACAAAGGGTGAGACCAAGACCTTACAAAAACCCTAAGAATATCCGAACATTCTCTGACTATCTCCCCGCAGATCTGCGGCAAGGTTACCTCTGACCGCCGAAAACAGTATGAAGAAGCCGGACATATTCTGCATAAGCCAGTTCCTCACGGAATTCAGAAAGCTGCTCCAGAATCCCGCGGTAATACCACTCCTGCATCTTTTTATCTTTTTGCCTGAATTTCAGCCAGACAGAATCTCCAACTGCAAGCCAGTCCGCCGCCATGCTCCGCAAATTGCTCAGCTTGTCCCCCAGACAGATCATTTTTTCCTCCTTAGATGCATGCTGCATATGGAGGATCGTCGCCTGTTTTCGTTCTTCCCAGGTCTTGGACTTGTCTTCGCTCTCGCCTTTTACAAGGTCCGCAACCCGCTCTCCGAACTGTTCCCTGATGCACTCGTAGCTGACTCCCGCATCCTCGATCACATCGTGGAGCAGGGCCGCCGCGATCACCTCCGGGTCTGATGTGAGACCGGCCACGATCACTGCCGCCTCATAGGGATGAACAATGTACGGAATGTTACTGCCTTTCCGAACTGCGCCTTCATGTGCCTTTGCCGCAAATTCTGCCGCTTTTTTAATCATAACGTCCTCATTTCTCCGGGCGTAAGCCGGCTTTTACTGGTTGTTGATGACATTTACATTCAGGTAGTTATACGGAATCTCGATTCCTTCTTCGTCAAATGTGAGCTTGATCTGCTCTAAAAGATCCCAGCGTGTCTGCCAGTAATCCTCTGTCTTTGTCCAGCCGCGAAGGCTTAAGTTTACGCTGCTCTCGCCGAGGCTGTCAACGATGACCTGGATCCCATCTTCCTTAATAATTCCGTCATGTTCCTCTAAGAGACGCTCCAACACTGCTTTCGCTTTCTTAAGGTCTGCATTGTAGCCAATGCCGACGCCTAAGATCAGTTTCCGTTTTTCCACGCCAGTCACGTTGGTCACAACGTTTGTGGTCATATTGCTGTTCGGGATGTTGATCTTCTGGTTATCTGCAGTCACTAAAGTTGTATAAACCAGACCGATGGACTCGACCGTGCCGTCGCCGTCCGGTGTGGAGATGAAGTCTCCTGCCTTAAACGGCTTTAAGAGAAGGACCATAACACCGCCGGCAAAGTTCGCCAGAGATTTTTCCATCGCCAAGCTCAGTGCCAGACCTACAGAACCGACCAGAGCAACAAGGGATGTTACTTCGATGCCGATCTCTCCGGCTACTACAAATACTAAAATACCGACTAACAGTGCATATACCAGTGCATCGAGAAATCTTCTGAGCGTTGTCTCAACGCCGGCTCTCTCCATGGTACGGTCCAAAATGTTGCGGACTTTTTTGATCAGTTTCAGACCGACCAGTAAAATAATCACACCGATTATAATGCTGGTGCCGGCATCAAAGATCCAGCCTATGGCCTGATCCAACAGTTTTTCTAACATAGATTTTTCCTCCAGATATTACTTCTTTTTTATGATTTTTCCGACGGTCTCTGAAATCTTATCCAGAGCATCGGCGCCTTTTTGGGCAATGGCCTCGCTGGCCGCTTTTGCTGCCTTCGCCGGGTTGATCGGGAGTTCCGGTATTCTTACCGCTCCTGTTCCGGTTTTTTCCTTCGTTGTTTTTGCTTTCTCCGGTGGGGCCTCAGCCTCCTTTGGAGTACACTGGAACACGCAGACACTCATCGGAGCCAGATTGATCGTGATGGAATTGGCACGATTATCCTTTTCCTCCTCCTTAGACTGTTTGACCCGCGGATTGGTCATTCCCTCTCCGCCGAACTGCTTCGCATCGCTGTTTAGGATTTCCTTATACTTTCCTGCAAACGGAACTCCAAGCTGGAACTTCTCCCGGGCCACCGGAACAAAGTTGCAGACAAAGAGCAGTGTCTCCTCTTCCTTCTTGGAACGGCGGATAAAGATGACGATGTTCTCCTTATCGTAGGTACAGCTGATCCACTCAAAGCCCTCCGGCTCATAATCCATTTCGTAGAGTGCAGGCTGTGAGCAGTACAGCTGGTTAAGCGCTTTCACATATGCCTTCATCTGGTCATGGTTCTGGTACTCCATGAGATTCCAGTCCAGACTCTTTTCTTCGCTCCACTCCGCCGGCTGCGCAAAGTCCTGTCCCATGAACAAAAGCTTCTTTCCCGGATGCCCCATAAAGAATCCGTAGGCGGCTCTTAAGTTTGCCAACTTCTTCTCCTGGGTATCGCCCGGCATTTTTCCCAGCATGGAACCTTTTCCATGGACCACCTCGTCGTGGGAAAATACCTGAACAAAATCCTCGCTGTAGGCATAGAGCATACTGAAGGTCAGATCGCCATAATTCTGGTGTCTGTAATATGGGTCGCACTTCATGTAACGCAGAAAATCGTTGGTCCAGCCCATGTTCCACTTATAGTCAAAACCAAGGCCTTCTTCCTCCAGTTTTCCTGTGATTCTCGGCCATGCAGTCGATTCCTCCGCAATCGTTACCGCACCTTTGACTTCTCTGTGGAAAATAGAGTTTAAATGCTTTAAGAACTCTACCGCGTTCAGGTTTTCGTGACCACCGTAGATGTTGGCGATCCACTCACCGGCATTTTTTCCGTAATCCAGATACAGCATGGACGCCACCGCATTCATCCGGATTCC
>JAFUMF010000232.1 GCA_017482945.1 Lachnospiraceae bacterium | reverse complement strand
CGACTGCAAATGCAAAAGTCGAGAAGGTGGAAAGTGAAGTGGCGAGTGTTGCGGATACCTCCAGTGACAAAGACTTCTCTGGCATTACTTTAAGCTTCGCAATGGACCTGGGCTCCGATGCGAATACAGTGGCTGTGACAGAGTCCTTGATTGAGGCTTACGAAGAGACAACAGGAATTACCATCGATTTTACAAATATTTCCGAAGATTATCGTACATGGCTGGCAACACAGTTCTCTGCAAACCAGGGACCGGATGTTTATAATGGTATTTTATACGACATGACAGTTGACTATAACGCTGGATATTTGTATAATTTTGCTGATTTATATGAGAGTGAAAGTGTATATGATCCGGGCAAGCCGTGGAAAGACACTCTTCCGGAGTCGATTGTAGAGCGTATGTATATCGCAGATGGAGCCGTTCCGGGAATTCCGACAACAAGCCAGGTAGTTCGTATTTTCTACAATGCGGATATGTTTGCAGATGCCGGCTGTGAGGTTCCGGAGACTTGGGCAGAGTATATGGAAGTTTGCCAGAAGTTAAAAGACAAAGGATACATTCCGTTTGGTTTCCCGAATGCATCCAAGGGTGACCTCTCCTGGTTATGGTTCTGTAACTCCATTTCCAACCAGTTAAATCATGCTCAGTTAGCTGAAATCGATGTTTCTGGTAACGGATATGCAGAGCTGAATGAAATGGTAAAAGCATTTGAGGAAGGAACACTTGATTTCACAAGCGAGCCGTTAAAAGAAGGTTATCAGTTAATGGCAGATTTCTCTCAGTATTGGACAAGCGATTACAATGGTTTAGACCAGAGTACAGCATATGATATGTTCATGCGTGGCGAAGTTGCGATGGTTCAGGGTATGTCTACAAACATGACAAACTTTGCAGAAGGAAGCGGAGGCGAATTTGAAATTGGTGTTATGCCGGTTCCGATGATCTCTGAAGAAACATCCCAGTATTCCTACGGACAGTCCGTTGTTCTTGGCGGTCAGCCGGATATCATCTTCGGTATCAACAAAGCTTGTGAAGCTGACGCAGAGAAACTGGAAGCAGCGATCGACTTCGTTCAGTATCTTGCTTCTCCGGAAATTCAGTTAACTCTTTGCGATGCGATCGACAGACTTCCGCTTGCGAACAGCACAGAGCTGCCGGAGCGTTTACAGGGCTTCATCATTGTTGAGGATGCACTTCGTACACCGTACTATACTGGTGTGAACAACGAGTGGCGTGATTACTTCCAGCGTGGTGGACAGATGTTACTGGAGGGTTCTCTTTCTCTTGATGATTACTGTGAGTATCTGAATGAGTCCTTCGATACAGTTTGTGACCAGTTAATGACAGAAAATGGCTGGTCTGCTGATAATAATTACGGTATTACAAACTAATTAGACAAATGTCTCATTATAAATCCGGCGGACTGTATGGTTCGCCGGATTTGTGCAAAGAAAGGATTTTTTATGAAACAGACACCAAATATTATTTATATTCTGGCTGATGACATGGGATATGGAGATATCTCAGCGTTAAATGAAAACTGTCCTTTTCAGACCCCGAATTTTGATGCCATTGCAGGGAATGGAATTTCTTTTACAGATGCGCATGCAACATCAGCGGTGTGTACTCCGTCCCGATATGGAATTTTAACGGGGCGTTATAACTGGCGCTCCAGACTGAAATCCTATGTAATTGGCGGATATTCCAGCCCGTTGATTGAGCCGGACCAGAGTACTGTGGCATCTATGCTCCAGAAACATGGTTATCGGACCGCGGCCATTGGAAAATGGCATCTGGGAATGGATTTTGCAAAAACACCGGAGTTTTACGAGGTTCCGGATTTTGATGTCTGCCAGGGAGTAGATTATAGCGGAAAGATCGAGAATTCTCCGATCGCGTATGGATTTGATTATTACTATGGAATCAGCGGATCATTGGACATGCCTCCGTATATTTATATTGAAAACGATCGTTTTACCAGTTTGCCGGACCATGTGACCAGGGGAACAGGGAAAAAGTATTTTAGAGAAGGACCGACAGCTCCGGATTTTGTGCATGAGCATGTGCTGGATGAACTGACCGATAAGGTGTTGGAAAAGATTCAGGATTATCAGGAACAGAAGCGTCCATTCTTCCTGTATTTTGCAATGCCGGCTCCGCATACACCGATTTTACCGGCGGAGCAGTTCCAGGGAAAATCCGGAACCAATGAGTACGGAGATTTTGTGCTGCACTGTGATGATGTTGTGGGTAGAATTCGTACGAAATTACAGGAACTGGGAATTCAAGACAACACGATTTTAATATATACATCGGATAATGGCTGTTCTCCAATGGCGAATTACCAGGAATTGCTGGCAGCAGGACACAACCCGAGCTATGTATTCCGCGGAACCAAGGCAGATATTTACGAGGGAGGTCATCGAATTCCGTTATTGGTGGAGTGGCCGGATCGGATCCCGAAGGGAAAGCAGTGCGAACGTATTGTTTGTCTGTCTGATCTTATGGCAACATTGGCGGAATTACTGGAAATTCCATTGGGCGAAGCGGATGCGGTGGACAGTGTCAGCAATCTGCCGCTGTGGTACGAGCCGGAAAGTGGGGAAGTGCGAGAAGACCTGGTTCATCAGAGCATTGATGGTTCATTATCGATTCGTATTGGTCAGTATAAACTGGAAATGTGTCCGGGCTCCGGTGGATGGTCTGATCCAAAGCCGGGCGAGGAGGATGCAGACGCGCCGAGATTCCAGCTGTATGATCTGACGGAAGATATTGGAGAAAGAAAAAATATCATGGAAGAGCATCCTGAAATGGTTAAGCGCATGCGAAAAATTTTGAAGGAACATGTGCTGCGCGGCCGCAGTACACCGGGAAAACCACAGAATAATACAGGAGAGGATGTCTGGGAGACAGTTAAGTGGCTGTTGGAAGAGGATGAAGAATAATCCGGCGGAATGTTAGAAGGAGAACTTGATATAGAAAGGGCGATTTGAATGATGGTATTCATTTTAGTGTTTTCTGTCTGCTTTTTTGCATCAACGGTAGGTGCCATTTGCGGTATTGGGGGCGGTGTGATCATCAAACCTGTGTTGGATGCACTTGGCATTATGAATGTTTCGATTATCAGTTTTCTGTCCAGCTGTACAGTCCTTTCCATGACGACCTATTCTGTTATTCGGTCAAAACTTGGCGGAACTTCCCGTATCGATTTGAATACGGGAAGTCCTCTTGCAGCCGGTGCCGCAATCGGTGGGATTCTTGGAAAGACATTATTTGAATCTATCCGGAATCTGAGTGCGAATCCAGACCGAGTGGGAATGATTCAGGCCATATGCCTTTTTATTGTGACAATGGGTACGCTGGTTTATACCGTGTTTAAACGTCAGATCAAGACTCATAAAGTCACTTCCAAAGTGTTTTGTATAGGGATTGGACTGGTTCTTGGAGTGATGTCATCGTTTCTTGGGATCGGCGGCGGCCCTATCAATCTTGTGGTGCTCTTTTTCTTCTTTTCCATGGACACAAAAACAGCAGCAGAAAATTCATTGTATATCATCCTGTTTTCGCAGGTTGCCAGTCTGCTGTTCAGTATTGCCACTGGAAGTGTGCCTGATTTTTCCATCGGAATGCTTGGTCAGATGGTGTGTGGAGGCATTTGCGGTGGCATTTGCGGACGTGGATTTAATAAGAAACTGGAAAGTGATATGGTTGATCGTCTCTTCATAGGGTTAATGGTACTGATGCTTCTCATCAACCTTTACAATATCTGCAAATTTTTATAGGGATGCTTCTTATTTGAAAGCGATTTGGTATAATAAGGATATTACGAGATAAGGCAGAACAGGAAAGATATTCTGCCGGATTGGAGTCGGTATGCCCCCGATTAGTTTATTGATCAAACCTGCCTCTGGAAACTGTAATATGCGCTGCAAGTACTGTTTTTATGCAGATGAAACAGCGAAACGGAAGAATCCATCCAGAGGAATCATGTCGAGCCAGACCATGAAACATCTGGTGGATCAGGCATTTACATATGCAGATGGATATTGTTCCTTTGCATTCCAGGGGGGTGAGCCATCATTGGCTGGCCTGAGTTTTTTCCGTACATTCACAGAGTATGTGAAACATCATCCCAATCGAAAAAATATCGATATCCAGTATTCGTTCCAGACGAACGGATATGACCTGGATGAGGAGTGGATGAAGTGGTTTTCTGAGAATCATGTTCTGGTGGGAGTCTCCTTGGATGGCCCTGAAGAACTGCATGACAGATATCGAATTGACCATCAGGGAAAAGGAACCTTTCAGCGTGTCATGTCGACGATCCGCCTTTTGGAGCAGTATCATGTAGACTATAATATTTTATCGGTCGTTACATCCGCTGCGGCCAGACAGGGACGGGAGACGGACCGTTTTTTCAAAAAAAATGGATTTTCGTATCAGCAGTATATTGAATGTCTCGACCCGATCGGAGAAGTTCCTGGAAAGCGTGAATATTCTCTGACACCGGATGCCTACGAGGAATTTTTGAAACAGATTTTTGATGCCTGGTATCTGGAGTTAAAAGCAGGCAATTATATATATAACCGATACTTTGAGAATTTGATGCTGATCATTGCCGGCCAGGGAGTGGAAAGCTGTAATATGAGAGGTGTGTGTGGTGCGCAGTGGGTCATTGAGGCAGATGGCAGTGTGTATCCATGTGACTTTTATGCTCTGGATCAATGGTATCTTGGTAATATTTGCACCGATACGTTTGAGGAAATGGAAACAGAGAGACAGAAGCTGGGATTCATTCAATGGTCCAGGCAGATCCCTGAGGAGTGCCGGGCTTGCAGGTATTTTCCGCTCTGCCGCAATGGATGTCGCAGAAACCGTGAGCCAGTGACAGCCGAGTCCACGCAAAAGAATTATTTTTGCCCGGCTTACAAGGGATTTTTGGAATACGCATATCCAAGATTGGTCGAGATTGTTCGGTTACTGGTGAGGGATGACAGTTGGATGATTTATGAAAAATAGATAGGTGCTGCCGCTTTACGACTTTTCAGGCGTAACAGCGACAGCACCTTTTATTTGTACGTATGGATTTTATACCTGATCTTTTCGGAAACGCAAGAACCAGTCCAGCGCATATTCATTTTCATTTGTGGATGCCATACCGGCTTCTGCGTCTGAAACTGTTACCGGAGTGGAAATGATCAGGTCATCACCCGGCTGCCAGTTGGCCGGTGTGGAGTTGTGGGTTTCGTCAGACTTTTGAAGAGCCTGTATCATGCGCTTGATTTCTGCAAAATTGCGGCCGGTAGTCAGCGGATAGTAAACGATGGAACGGATAATACCTTGAGGGTCAATGATAAAGACTGCTCGTACTGCCTGTGTACTGGATACGTTTGGCTGCAGCATTCCGTATTTTGTAGAAACCTTGGTATTTAGGTCAGCGATCACCGGAAAGTCGATCTTGATATTTTTCATGCCATTCCATTCTAACTCTTCGATTTTTCGAATCCAGGCGATGTGGGAATAGAGGGAGTCTACAGACAGTCCCAAAAGTTCCACGTTCATCTGGCTTAATTCTTCTTTCATGGATGCCATGGTCATGAACTCAGTGGTGCATACAGGTGTAAAGTCAGAAGGATGGGAGAAGAAAAGTACCCACTTGCCGCTGTAATCCTCTGGAAAGTTCACAGTTCCATTTGTAGTTAATGCTCTAAATGAAGGTGCCTTATCTCCGATCAAAGGGAGTCTGTTTAATTCTTCAGTCATGATATGTTCCTCCTCGTTATTTATGTCAATTTTAACTGCATTTCTTTTATCCTAATGCCACATCCAATACCATCATCAATGTGAAACCAACGGCAAAGAAGATCGTGCCGATGTTTGAATGTTCTCCTTCTGACATTTCTGGGATCAACTCTTCAACAACTACATATAACATCGCGCCTGCTGAAAACGCCAGGAGATATGGCAGTGCCGGAAGAATGTGTTCGGCAAGGATGATTGTTGCGATCGCGCCGACCGGTTCGATTGCGCCGGAGATGGCGCCGTAGCCGAATGCTTTGCCTCGTTTCATGCCGTTACTCATGAGCGGCATGGAGATAATTGCACCTTCCGGGAGGTTCTGGAGTGCAATTCCAAGGGCCAGTGCCAGAGCTGCAGCTGCGGAAATGCTTTCATTGCCTGTGAGCCAGCCAGCCACGACTACACCGACGGCCATGCCCTCTGGTAAATTGTGGAGAGCTACTGCAATGACCATCATGGTAGATTTTCCCAGGTTGCAATTCACGCCCTCAGGGCATTCACTATTTAGATGGAGATGCGGAATGAACTGGTCTAATAATAATAGGAAGAGAAAGCCGCCCCAGACACCGATCAGTGCCGGCAGAAAGGAAAGCTTGCCCATGTGTTCGGATTGTTCCATTGCCGGGATGATGAGGCTCCAGATGGAAGCTGCTACCATGACACCGGAGGCAAAGCCTGTGAGTGAACGCTGAAGGTTTCGCTTCATTTCGCCTTTCATGAAAAATACAAATCCTGAACCGATGACCGTTCCTGCAAATGGTAGAAAAACAGCTGCAAAAGCTTCGAATGTCATATGGAATCCTCCCTTCAAAAATTCTTGTTTTATTAATGAAATTATATCAGAATATGAAAAAAGATTCAGTAACAAAATCACAGTTATTCTTATTTTTGAAAAATAGAAGGAAAATGGAAATGTTTTACATGGGTTTTACATAAATGCGAAGTGTATTACACATTGCTTTTATAGAATAAAGTGACAAAATACACAAAAAATGAAGAAATAGTTTCCGCGACCCCGGTTTTAAAATTTTGGGGCCGTAATCTATATATGAGGGAGGGTCAGCATGAATAGAGAGAATGAGATGATTGATCGGGTCTATGCTGCCAAGGAAGACATGAAGAAAGCGGACGATCTGATATGTGCATATCTACCCTTCATCAAATCTGAAGTATCCAGATATCTGAAAAGATCTTGCACGGAGCAGGATGATGAGTTCAGTATTGCAATGATTGCGTTCCATGAAGCGATCCGTGGGTATACGAAGGACAGAGGAGCTTTTTTGAAATATGCAGCGTTGTTGATCCGCAGCAGGTTGATTGACTATCTGAGAAAGGAAGCGAGACATCAGGGGCATATTTCCATCTATGAGGAACATGGCGAAGACGAAATTCCGTTGCATGAACGGCTGGCTGACAGCAGTGATCATGCAGAGGAGTCGGCAATGCGGGATGCGACCAGGCAGGAAATCGAAGAACTAAGTGCCATCATGGCCGGGTTCGGTGTAGGACTTACGGATGTGGCGGAGAATTCGCCAAAGCAGGAACGGACGTTGGAGGCATGCAGTCGCGCGGTGCGGTATGCGGCACAGAATCCGGAACTGCTTCAAGAACTTCTGGAAACAAAAAAGCTGCCCATGAGCCGGCTGGTGTCAGGTGCCGGTGTGGAGCGGAAAACCCTGGAACGCCATCGTAAGTACGTTTTAGCAATGCTGTTGATTCAGACCAATGGATATGAAATTATCCGCGGACATCTTAAGCATGTGCTGAGAGTGAAAGGGGGCCCCCAGGTTTGAAGTATATAGTAATGGAATGTCATAGAAGTTATGCGGTCGTTCTGGCGGAAGATGGACGATTCCTAAAGGTCGCAAATCTCAGATATGAGGTCGGCCAGACAGTGATGAAAGTGATTGAGATGCTGGATACACCGCTGATATTAGAGTCGGAAGTAATCGTGGAAGAGGATTATGTGGAACCGGAGATTTCGGAGACGGGAACGGTAATCGAGCTTGGTGAGCGGAAAAAGAAGAAATCCGCGATGAAGGCGAAGACTAGCCGGATATTAGCCGGAGTTGCAGCGATGGCGGCATGTATGGTCGTAGCGGTGACTTCTGTGATGAACATGAACCGGACTCCGTATGGTTCTGTATACATGACCATCAATCCTGAGGTTCGGGTGGATGTGAACAGGAAGAACATCGTAATCGGTGTAGATGGCCTGAATGAGGATGGTGACCGTTTGGTGGAAGGCTATTCTTATAGAAGAAAGGCGTTGGATCCGGTAATGGATGAGCTTGTAGACCGTGCCATTGATTTTGGATATCTGTCGGCAGGAGGCCAGATTACACTGTCTCTCGAGGCGGAAGACCTTGAATGGGTGGAGTCTAAGAGTGGAGAGCTAGAGACGCATCTGAATGAGTATCTGACAGAGAAGATTTCTGTGACCATTGAAATCGTGAAACCGGATGTTGTCGGTGATTCGATGGATACTGGGGCGGAAATGACTAAGGCGCCGGAGTATGGAGATTCGGTGTATGAAAAAGTTGTGATCGACTGGGATGATCTGGATGATAAGAGTGAGACAGAGAGTTATGGTGATCCTGGATATGGAAGTCAGGGTGACATGGCTGGAGATTCTGGATATGACACGGAGACCGATGTGGCTGGAGATTCTGGATATGACACGGAGACTGAAGTGACTGGAGATTCCGGATATGACACGGAGACCGATGTGGAAGGAGATTCCGGATATAATCCGACTGTCGATGCCGGAGAAAGTGACAGTCAAGAGGTTGCTGCGGATGAT
>JAFUMF010000231.1 GCA_017482945.1 Lachnospiraceae bacterium | reverse complement strand
TATGGCAGTGAAAATGGGGGCGTTCGATTCAAAGCGCCCCCATTTTATCATTCTATCCATTATATTTTTTTGATCGGATGCCGGATCACAGTCTTCCACTTCTCCGGCGCAACCTTCCTTGCATCAGACATATAAATCTCGTGGTGCAGCCTGGTCTCATTTATATCATTCACATATCCGTTCTGCTCCAGATACTCGTCCATCAAAGCAACGGTTGCCGGTTCATCATCAAACGAACCAAGGTGCATGATCTGCACGCAAAGACCTTCGTCGATCGTCAGTAATTCCGCCGACGAACAATCCATCTTCTTCTTTTTCGCTGCAGTTTCCACCGCCCAATCAAAATCTGCCTGAGTCACGAAATCCGGCAAACGGATCACCGAAATCCAGTTAAACGATGATTTATCAGAATAATCAATTCCCACAACATCATCCTGCCACCAGAATCCCTCCAGCGGCGGAACAACATACTCAAAGAAACCTTCTATTTTATAATCCGTCTTGTAACTCATCTTCAGCGTATACGCAACTGCATACAGAACACCGATCGCCTGCTTATATGCCCCGCCTTCCTCATTCGGATCGCCTTTTCCTCTAACGGCAATATAATTTGCCTTTGGAATATTTACGATTTGTGGTTGATTCTTCGGCATATAAAACTCTTTATATTCTTTCTTAAAATCAAAAGCCATGATTCCCTCCTCAAATCGTTACTTTCTGCTCATATCATCTCATATTATTCTAAAGCATCAAACAGTCTGAACCATACTCAGAGACATTACGAACAACCCTGCAAGGGTTACCTACGGCCACACTGTTTGCAGGAATGTCATTGATCACAACGCTTCCTGCACCAATTACACAGTTGTCACCAATTGTAACTCCCGGACAAACCAGCACACCGGCGCCAAACCATACATTATTACCAACGGTAATAGGCTTGAATCTCATATAGCCGTCATGACGTCTCACTGGATCGATTGGATGCTCAGCCGTAACAAATGTACAGTCCGGACCAACCATAACATCGTCGCCAAATGTGATTTTTCCACCATCCATAAGCTTACAATTGTAATTCGCAAAGAAATTTCTTCCCAGAGAAATATACTCGCCATATTCACAGATAAACGGAGATTTAATGTAACATCCTTCTTTGGCATCTTTGATCAATTTACGAAGGATCTCCTCTCTTTTTTCTGTGTCTTTCGGATATGTATTGTTCAATTCAAAACACAGAGCTTCTGCATGATCTCTTTGTATTTTAAGCTCCATGCCCCCGCGCATAAATTCCAAACCGGCTAATGCCTTTTCTTTTTCTGTCATTAAATTATCCTCCCAAAACTGCTATTCATCCAGCTTAATTCCCGCAAGTGCCTGCGCGAATGCATTGTTCATCGGTTCGGAAGCTTCTTTTCGCTGCTGGTTCATGTATTTTGCCACATCACGCTTGGAAACGCCTTTTCCTTCTTTCTTTCTGCGTTCCTGGAAAGAGGAAAGTTTTTCTTTATGACCACATTTGCAGACAAAAATCTGGGCCTCGCCTTTTCCGCGGAGTTCCATTTTCTTCTTGCAGACCGGACATCTTGCATTGGATGTTCTGGAAATTGTTTCGCGATATCCGCATTCCCGATCCTGGCAGACAAGCATTTCGCTGCTCTTTCCTTTTACAAGAAGCATTGGCTTTCCACAATCCGGGCATTTTTTATTGGTCAGATTGTCATGGCGGAATTTACCTTCGCCGCCTTTGATCTCGCCAATAAGTTCTTCCGAATAACCACGGATTTCTTTCATGAACACATCGCGCTTTAAGTTACCCTTGGCAATCTGAGACAGTTTCATCTCCCACTCTGCTGTGAGTTCCGGCTTTTTCAGATCCTCCGGTACCAGTTCCAGAAGTTGTTTTGCTTTGGAGGTCAGTAAAATTTCTTTGCCGCGCTTTTCCAGTAAGAAGCTTGCAAATAGCTTTTCAATAATGTCAGCTCTTGTAGCAACAGTTCCGAGTCCGCCGGTCTCTCCGATGGTCTTTACCATTGCTTTATCTCTGGATTCCATATATGCGACCGGGTTTTCCATGGCAGAGAGCAATGTCGCCTCGTTAAAACGCGCCGGCGGCTTTGTCTTCCCTTCTGTCATAGTAAAGGACAGCCCTTTGATTCGGTCGCCTTCTTTTAACTCCGGTAAATTCTGACTCTTGTCCTGTGTCATTGAGCTGCTTCCAGACGTTTCATCATCGGAATCCCAGTCGTCATCTGCAAACGCTGCCGACGAGCCGCCAGAAGCTCCTGAACTCTCATATACAACCTTCCATCCGGTGTTTTTCACGATATTTCCGTGAGCAACGAACATCTCGTCTCCAATTTCGGCTGTCACAGACGTCTGCTCGTACTCGTAGGCCGGATATAAAACAGCAAGGAATCTTCTCACCACTAAATCATAAATTCTTCTTTCATCAATGGTCATATGAGACAGGTCCACGAACTGTTCTGTTGGAATGATGGCATGGTGGTCTGTGACTTTGCTGTTATCAACAAAATAAGGCTTCGCAGCGATCGGCTGGTTGATCAGCTTACCTGCAAGGCTGCGATACGGGCCGACCGAGCATGCCTTCAGGCGTTCTTTTAATGTTGGTACGATATCTGCACTCAGGTATCGTGAATCAGTTCTCGGATAAGTCAGTACCTTATGATTTTCATAGAGGCGCTGCATGATATTTAAGGTTTCCTTCGCAGAGTAATCATAGCGCTTGCTGGCGTCTCTCTGAAGCTCTGTCAGATCATACAACAGTGGTGCCATGGTCTTTTTCGGAACTTTCTTGACCTGCACAACAACTGCCTCTTTTCCATTTACGCTTTTCAGAATACCATCCATCCGTTCTTTCTGGAAAGAAGACATACTGCCGCTTTTTTTATCCTTCCATGTGAGCGTCAGGCTTGTATTTCTGGCCTTGATGCCATAGTATGATTTCGGCACGAAATTCTTAATGTCTTCCTCACGTTTGGCAATGATCGCAAGAGTCGGTGTCTGGACACGTCCGCAGGAAAGCTGTGCATTGTGCTTGCAGGTCAGTGCTCTCGTTGCATTGATACCAACCAGCCAGTCGGCCTCCGCGCGGCACATAGCTGCGTCATAAAGCGGCTCATAGGATTTTGCATCTTTTAAATTAGCGAATCCCTCTTTGATCGCCTTATCCGTTACAGAAGAAATCCAAAGCCGCTTCAATGGTTTTCTTGCTCCGGCTTTTTTGAGGATCAGTCGTGCCACTAACTCACCTTCACGGCCTGCGTCCGTTGCTATGATGATTTCATTCACATCGTTGCGGTAAATCAGTGTTTTCACCACGTTATACTGCCTGCTGGTCTGTCTCATGACTTCCAGTTTGAAAGTCTCAGGCATCATCGGAAGATGCTCCATCTTCCATTCTTTGTATTTCTTATCGTAGTCTTCTGGGTCTGCCAGGGTCACAAGATGACCAAGTCCCCAGGTAACGATATAGTTTTCTCCTTCGATATATCCGTTCGAACCTTTTGTGCATTTTAAAACCCGCGCAATGTCGCGGCCAACGGATGGTTTTTCAGCAATTACCAGTGATTTCATGAACATCCACCTCCTGATAGTCGTTAATTTAATCTTGCAGAGAATCCATGTTTATTCTCTACTTTCCAAGTCCCTCCGGAATGTACCATTCCAGATTTTTTGCCGGAATCATTTCGTAGTTATCGTCGCCCTCACCCTGGCGTAAATATACATTACGGATTCCGGCCTGAATGATCAGTCTTGCACAGAGAGGACATGGTTTTGCTTTATGAACGGAGCAGTCCTCTGGATTTACGCCGGCCAGATACAGGTCCGCACCGAGCGTCTGCTCCCTAGAACAATTGAGGAGAGCATTTGCTTCCGCATGGACCGCACGGCACATTCCATATCCCTCGCCCTGGTGCATGCCCCTGCGGATACGTGGACATTCTCCGATATCGCTGCAGTTTTCGAAACCACGCGGAGAACCGTTGTAGCCGGTCGAGATCACCGCATCGTCCTTCACGATCACTGCACCGTATTTTCGTTTCAGGCATGTACTTCTGTATGCGAAGTTTTCTGCGCAGTTCAAATATGTGTCAATTTTCGAAACTCTCTTATTTCCATGTGGTTTGACCATATGTGTACCTCTAAATCTTTTATATTAGTAAATCCATTTTACCATATAATATCACTTCAACAAATCGTTTTCTTAATTATATTTTTAAATAATAAAGGCAGAGAAAAAGGAATCTTCTCTGCCTGATTTATCTTTTGTAAATTTAAGCCCTTAATAGGTGGCTGGTATATATGGCAATATCCGTCGCTGAGTTAAAACAGTAATAACCGTTTCTTGAGCATCATGTAATCTGGAAAGATCTTTTTTTATTTCCATATGAGTATTTTCATTGCCGACTTTCAGTTCACGAAGATCCGACTTAATGCTCATGAGCTTATTGTTCATGTAATCAGTCTTGTCATCTAATTTAATGACTTTCTCCTTGGTTTCAGTCATCTCCTGCATTAAGC
Source organism: Lachnospiraceae bacterium (assembly GCA_017482945.1). Lineage (GTDB taxonomy): Bacteria > Bacillota > Clostridia > Lachnospirales > Lachnospiraceae > Pilosibacter. Next base: position 97 of record JAFUMF010000231.1, on the reverse strand, counting down.
ATTTTACGTTATCTTCTAAACCATTTACTTTCTGCTTCAGGCCATTTACATCCTGCTTCAGGCCACTTACATCCTGCTTCAGGCCACTTACGTCCTG
>JAFUMF010000230.1 GCA_017482945.1 Lachnospiraceae bacterium | reverse complement strand
TGTTGACAATGAGGAACACCGGCTCCTCTTTTTCTCCGACTACTTTACCATCACAGATGACTTCCTGACCTGGGAGCACTTTTGTTCCCATTGCAGCAACCTCGCCGTCAATCAGGACCTTGCCCTCCTCAATCAGTCTGTCCGCCTCACGTCTTGAGCATACGCCCGCGTCGGCTAAATACTTATTTAAACGAATTGCTTCTTCCATCATCTCTTATCCTTTCTGGAATTCCCCGAAATCCGGGTCGGTTTCGTCCGGCCATCCGCCGGTCTTTGGTTACTGTTTCTCAGTAGTATCGTTGGTAACGAACATGGCATCGCCAAAACTGAAGAAGCGATATCTCTCCTTGATTGCCTCCTCATAAGCCGCCATCACATGATCCTTACCTGCCAGCGCAGACACCAGCATCACCAGTGTGGACTCCGGCAGATGGAAGTTTGTGATCAGGCAGTCCAGAATCTTAAAGCGGTATCCCGGATAAATGAAAATCTGGGTCCAGCCGCTTCCGGCCTTTAAGATCCCATCTTCTCCTGTGGCAGATTCCAGCGTACGGCAACTTGTTGTGCCGACACAGATCACACGGCCGCCCTCTTTCTTGGTATCGTTGATCTTCTTCGCCTCTTCCTCATCCACAATATAGAACTCGGAATGCATGTGATGCTCCTCGATCGTCTCCACTTTTACCGGGCGGAAGGTTCCAAGGCCAACGTGCAGGGTAACATGAGCAATTTTTACACCCATGGCCTCGATTTCCGCCAACAATTCTTTTGTGAAATGCAGACCGGCCGTCGGAGCTGCGGCAGAACCGTCATGTTTTGCATAAACAGTCTGGTAACGGTTCTTGTCCTGAAGCTGGTGGGTAATATACGGCGGAAGCGGCATCTGGCCCAGCTCGTCGAGAATCTCCTCGAAGATACCGTCATACTCGAACTGGATCAGGCGGTTTCCCTCATCCACAACACCAACTACTTTTCCCTTTAAAAGTCCGTTTCCGAAGGACACTTCTGCGCCCTCTCTCATCTTTTTGCCCGGCTTTACAAGAGTCTCCCACACATTGTCGGATTTTCTCTTTAACAGCAGCACTTCGATTTTCGCGTCTGTACCAACTTTGTTTCCAAACAGACGCGCCGGAATTACCTTTGTATCATTGAGAACAAGGCAGTCCCCTTTCTTCAGGTATTTTAAGACATCGCGGAAATGTTTGTGTGTCACATCTCCTGTCTCTTTGTTTAACACTAACAGTCTGGAAGACGCTCTGTCCTCAAGTGGATCCTGAGCGATCAGTTCCTCTGGCAAATCAAAATTAAAATCAGATACGTTCATGATTTTCTCCTATTTATCCAAACCAGTTCCGGAAATTCCCGAAACTCTCCCTATTTTAAATTCTTGTTCATTTTATCAGAACCGCCCATAAAAAGCAATGGCATTGCATGCGAATTTCTGCTCGAATTCCGCGAAATAAAAACCTTGCAACTTGGTACAAAATGGTGTATTATAACAGAGATGCGTCTGTAGCTCAGTGGATAGAGCAGTGGCCTCCGGAGCCGCGTGCGTAGGTTCGATTCCTATCAGACGCATTTTTTTGTTGCAATTTTTTCCTGTATCCGTTACAATATCACTACCATTTCTTTTTTCAACCAAATCTAAACAATCTATTTTACATGTCATGGAGGTATTTATGAATTACTCTTCTTTCTGCGAATATTTGCTCGCAGCCTTAATTAATCATCTGGAACCTGAAACAAAGATTAAGAAATAATCTGAACGAAAGAATAATAATGTTTTTTGGGATGCCTTGATCATCCGTATTCCCGGCACCAACAGTGCGCCCGTGATCTATCTGGAACCGCTCTACAACAATTATAAGAACGGCAGCTCCATTGATAAGATTGCTCATATGGTCCTTGCAAGGCTGGCTGCGGAGCTTCCACTCTCTCAGGAACTGATCCAGAGCACCGGATCACTGGATGCCGTCCGTGAGAAAATCGCATTCCGCCTCATTTCGAAAAAAGACAACGAACCATTGCTGACTGACGTTCCCTGGGTCCCATTTCTCGACCTGGCCGTCATCTTCATCCTTCACCTTGGGATCAGAGACGATAAGCAGATCACCTCTGTCATCCACAATCATCAGGCCAAATCCTGGAACTTATCCCCTGAAGACCTGTATGAACTTGCAAAAGAAAACACACCGCACATTTATCCGAGCTGCATCGGCCGCTTAGAGCACCTGCTTTTGGGCTGGGATGAGGAAGAAGAACGCTTAAAGCCATGTGAGTCCATCCTCCCGACACTCTTTGTTTTAAGCAACCAGACCGGCGTAAACGGAGCCACCTGCATCCTCTATGAGGGCATAATAAAAGACTTCGCTGAAAAGATCGGGTCAGATTTAATCATCTTACCGTCCAGTATCCACGAAGTCCTTTTATTACCGGATTCTCACACCCACGAGTATGAGATGTTCCATGATATGATTCAACATGTCAATGCCGAAGAGGTCCCAAAAGAGGATATTCTCTCCGACGAATTGTATCTGTACCGCCGCGAAGGAAATGCCGGAATTATCCGATGGATGCCTTCCGATTCTGATAGTGCTGGAGCATGCGGAACAGAGAGTCTGTGATAAAAATTGCCATTGCAATCGCGCCTGCGATCTGGATCGTCTGTAACAGATAGTATGTACACTGAGCGGAATCATTGTGAATGAAATAGTATACACATCTGTAAATTGCTGCACCAGGTACCGTCGGAAGAATGCCGGCTACTAAGAAAACAGTGACCGGTGTCTTCTGAACGCGGGCGAAAATCTGGCTTAAGATTGCGACCGCCAGAGATGCAAAGAATGCCGCCATCATGGAGGACTCCAGCCCCTCCAAGGCAACCAGATATACCCACCAGTTCACACCACCGACCAAACTGGCATAAATCGCATATCGTTTCGGGATCTCAAGCAGCATGGTGAAAAAATATACTGCTAAAATTGAACTTACAACCTGATTAATCATGCGATCCACCTCCAAAATGCGTCCCAGGAAACCAGACCAAGACCAACTCCGGCTGCGACTGCGAGAGCGACAACAATTGCTTCCAGCATTCGCGCCGATCCTGAGGAATAATCACCATTTAATGTATCACGGATGGATGTGGTAAATGCCACACCAGGTACCAGGGACATGATCGCACTGATGATCATAACATCAGAGCTGCATTCCGGTAAAAAGAATTTTTTGATGACTGTCGCAGCCACCGCCACCACGAACGAGCAGAACGCATTGGTGAAAAAGTCATTCAGTTTGATTTTCTTCACCAGACAATCCGCCAGCGCCAGGATCACACCAACAAGGCCGGCGCCGATCACATCCATGGTCGTTCCACCGAAAATCGGAGCAAAGAAAGCAGACACTCCGACAATTCCAAGGAATTTCCATCGTTTGGAGTATATGGACTCCTTTTCGATTTTCAGCAGCTTGTCATATGCCTCTTCCACTGTGATCTGGTTGGAACAAAAATCTCTGGAAATTTCATTGACCTCACAGATTCGGTTTACGTTGGTGCTTCTCGCGGGCACTCGTCTCGTAATTGTAATGGTCTCTCGATTCGGATCGTCCAGAGTCACAAACAGGCCGGTCGCAAGAACCAGTGCCTCTGCCACCGGATAATTGGATTTCAGAAGCATGTATTTCATTGTCTCTTCCACTCGGTAAACCTCAGAGCCACTGGCCAGCATAATTTTTCCGGCCAGGGAAACGGTTTCCATCAGGAGCTTCTCATTCATTTGGGAATCCTCACGTTTCTCTTTTTTTGAGTCGAGCATAACTAAAAAAGATTAGAATATCTTTTGCGTCTTTCGAAAGCTATTGTATCTTCGTTAAGATTTCTTGTCAACAAAGTTTTCACCGTTCTTGAAGGAATCGCAAGCATTCTTGACACCAAATATTAACTTTCCAGATCCAGAAGCATCTGCTTTACTTCCTTCATCCGGTCACGCAGCTTTGCCGCCTCCTCGAAATTCAGCTCTGCAGCTGCCTGGCGCATCTTCTTCGAGAGCTCCTTTGCCAGCTTGTCCAGCTCCCTCGCGTCCATGGACTCCGGATCTTTTCTGAAATCCTCATCACTTGCTTCTGCTGCCTTAGAAATGGAAATCAGGTCGCGGACTGCTTTTTTAATGGTCTGCGGCGTGATTCCATGCTCTTCATTGTATTTCTTCTGAATTTCACGGCGTCGATTGGTCTCATCGATGGCACGTTTCATGGAGTCAGTCATGGAATCTGCGTACATAATGACATGGCCGTCCGCATTTCGGGCCGCTCGGCCAATGGTCTGGATCAGAGATGTCTCAGAACGGAGGAAGCCTTCCTTGTCAGCATCCAGGATCGCTACCAGCGTGATCTCCGGAATATCCAGTCCTTCTCGCAGGAGGTTGATTCCCACGAGAACATCAAACACATCCAGTCGCATGTCACGGATAATCTCCGCACGTTCTAACGTATCAATATCAGAATGCAGATATTTCACACGGATCCCAGCTTCGCGGATGTAATCAGTCAGGTCCTCTGCCATCCGTTTGGTCAATGTTGTGATCATGACCTTATTATGGTTTGCCACTTCCTTGTGGATTTCTCCGATCAGGTCATCGATCTGACCTTCCACCGGACGCACACTGACCTCCGGATCAAGAAGTCCGGTCGGACGGATGATCTGCTCAGTCCTTAAAAGTTCATGCTCCTCCTCATAAACAGACGGAGTCGCAGACACGAACATCATCTGGTTGATATGGCCCTCGAATTCATCGAAACTCAGCGGACGGTTATCCAGCGCCGATGGAAGTCGGAAACCATACTCCACCAGCGTTTTCTTTCTGGAACGGTCGCCAAAATACATACCGCGGACCTGCGGAAGTGTAATGTGGGACTCGTCGATGATGATCAGGAAGTCATCCGGGAAATAATCCAGCAGTGTGCACGGCGGTTCGCCCGGTTTTCCAAAGGTCAGGTGGCGGGAGTAGTTCTCGATACCGGAACAGAAACCAGTCTCCCTCATCATTTCCACATCGAAGTTGGTGCGCTCGGAGATTCTCTGGGCCTCTAAAAGTTTATCGTTGCTTTTAAAATATGTGACCTGCTCCTTCAGTTCATCGAGAATATTCTCCGTCGCTTTCATCATCTTCTCTTTCGCCACAACATAGTGAGATGCCGGGAAAATCGCCACATGGCCAAGCTGCGCCTTCACCTCGCCAGTCAGTGCATCAATTTCCGTAATTCGGTCCACCTCATCGCCGAAAAACTCGATGCGGTACGCCTCACTTCCCGAATAAGCCGGGAAAATCTCCAGCACATCCCCGCGTACACGGAACGAACCACGCTTAAAGTCCATTTCATTTCTTGTATACTGAATATCGATCAGCTTATGAATCACTTCGTCGCGGTCCTTCTCCATTCCCGGGCGGAGAGAAATGACCATCTCTTTATAGTCAATCGGGCTTCCAAGTCCATAAATACAGGACACCGATGCCACAATGATCACGTCATTCCGCTCAGAAAGCGCCGCTGTCGCCGAATGGCGCAGCTTATCGATCTCGTCATTGATCGCAGAGTCTTTTTCAATGTAAGTGTCCGTCGATGGGACGTAGGCCTCTGGTTGGTAGTAGTCGTAGTAGGATACAAAATACTCCACCGCATTCTCCGGGAAGAACTCTTTGAATTCTCCATAGAGCTGGGCCGCCAATGTTTTATTGTGGGCGATGATCAGCGTCGGCTTGTTGAGCGCCTGGATCACATTCGCCATTGTAAAGGTCTTACCAGAGCCGGTAACACCTAGTAAAGTCTGGAATTGATTGCCTTCCCTGAATCCATTGACCAGGGCCTCGATTGCCTGCGGCTGGTCGCCGGTGGGGGCGTATTCGGAGTGTAGAATGAATTTATCCATGGGTTTCCTCCTAGTTTTATGAATTTACTTCGATTATCATCAACCGTAAATTCGTGTAATTGGGAACAAAATTCTGGTTGATAGGCGTATTTTTCATTACACGAGTTCAGGTCACAAAATCTGATTTTGTCTTGCTTTTCCTTACCCCATAACTGCTACATTATTCTCGTGTTTATCCTTACAGTTCAAGACTATTCTCTTTTAACAGAAAATCATAAATACTCATTGTTGTAATCCCATTTTCATCTCTAGTAATATTAACGACATCTTTCACAACAATAATCTTTTTAAAAGAATCATTTACATTTATAAGAGAAGCCTTTTCTTGAATTCGTTTTTCCTCTGTCGGCATACTAAAAGCGGATTGAATGTAGTATCGTTTGCTTCCTAAGTTAGCCACAAAATCTATCTCTAACTGTTTCTTTTTATTCTTTCCCTCTTCGTTGATTTCTCGTTTTTCTACAACTCCAACGTCGACATTGAATCCTCTGCTTCTTAATTCATTATAAATGACATTTTCCATTAGATGTGTTTCTTCAATCTGTCTAAATCCCAATCTTGCATTTCTAAGTCCAACATCCTCGAAATAATACTTCAATGGGCTGCCTATATATTTTCTCCCTTTCACATTATAGCGAGTCGCCTTATTGATAATAAAAGCGTCTTCCAAATATTCAATGTACTGTCTAAGTGTATTCAAACTGATGGTTGACTGAATTGCACTTCTAAATGTTGCTTCAATTTTTGGCGGATTAGTCAACGATCCAATTGACGATGCTAATATATTTACTAAATCTTCAAGTTCCTGCGTTTTTTCAATATTGTACCTTTCAATAATATCCTTTAAATACGTTTCTTTAAACAGATTAGTCAAATAATTAATTTTTTGTTCCTCTGTTTTCATTGTAACAGTTAATGGTAAACCACCATACACAACATATTCGGCCCAACCGCGGTACACGTCACCTTCATATGCCTCCATAAACTCTTTAAAGGTTAATGGATAAATATGAATTTCATCACCTCTGCCTCTAAATTCGGTTATTACATCTTTAGACAAAAATTTCGAATTGCTTCCGGTTACATATACGTCTGCATTTTTGATATGAAGTAATGAATTTAGTACTTCTTCAAACTCTTGCAACATCTGAACCTCATCTAACATAATGTAGTATTGCTTATCATCTATTATCAACGATTCGATGTAATCTAATATTGTATCTGGATCTCGGTATTTTTTATTTTTTCTCTGATCCAACTCGATTGTAATGATGTGTGAATCCGATACACCTTGATTCAATAAATAGTTTTTAAATATATTAAACAATAAATACGATTTTCCACATCTTCTGATTCCAGTTACTACTTTTATCATTCCATTATGCATGCGATTAATCAGATCATTTAAATATTTATCGCGTTTAATATCCATAAGCATTCCTCCCTCTTGATATTATGAACGATTCATCTTACCTCTGCTTTGCTCACAAAACACCTTGCATATTACAACTATATTGAATATTTTGGGTAATTATTCCCTTTTTGTTCAATATAATTATATAGTAAGTATTTACCAAATGCAAACCTTATTGAATATTTCGGGTAAATATTCCCTTTTTGTTCAATATCATATAACATATTATATCCAAAATAATGTTCAAAAAACAAAAAAAGAGGCGATACCTGGTTACAAAACCAAGTGCCGCCTCTTTATATTACTGCATTTCTTTCAATAACTCCGGATTACAGAAGATGTCTAATGCGGTCATCGCCTGTGCTTTTACTGCTTTATTTAATCCTTTAAATCCATATTCACCGGTGCAGTACTGCAAGAACGCCTCTTCGTGACAGTCGCTGCCATCCTGGTTGTGGATACCCATGTTTACCATAACAGTCGGGCAAACCTGGGAAACGTTACCAACGTCGGAAGATCCTGCCGGCGGCTGAGTAGCCATATTTAAGAACCGCTCTTCTTCGCCCGCCAGAAGCAAGTTGTCGCGCATCAGTTTCTGAAGTGCCGGACACAGTTTCACGTTGTCGAAAGAGTTTTCAAAATATCTCCAGCTCAATTTTGCACCGGTCATTAATTCTGCGCCTTTTGCACAGTTAATTACTTTCTGAGTCAGTTCAGTCAGATACTCTCTGTTTGCTGCGCGAACAAAGAATTTTGCCACACAGTGAGAAGGAACGATATTCGGAGCTGTACCGCCTTCCGTAATAATACCATGAATTCTTACATCCGGAGTCACATGCTGACGCAATGCGTTGATACCGCTAAAAGTCAGGTTGCAGGCATCCAGTGCGTTAACGCCTCTCTCCGGGTAACCTGCCGCATGAGCTGCAACACCTTCAAATGTAAACTCAAGAGAATCGATTGCCAGAGTCGTAGCACCCAGCTTGATCTCATCGCCGCCGCTGATATGAAGCTGCATAGCAGCGTCAATATCGTCAAATGCACCGCCGTTTACCAGGTCAACTTTACCGCCATAAGCTTCCTCAGCAGGGCAGCCCATGTAAACGATCGTACCTTCAAAATGCTCGCTAAGTTCTGCCAGTACTGCACATGCACCAAAACAGTTTGCACCGATCCAGTTGTGGCCGCAGGCATGACCATTCTGACTTGCGTCCGGGCCGTAGCCTGGCAGTGCATCGTACTCAGCTAAAAATGCCACCTTCGGATGACCGCTGCCGATCTCTGCTCGAAAACCTGTTTCCAGTCCGCAGTACGGATGTGTAACAGTAAAGCCCAGTTTTCTCAATTCTTCCGTTAAAAACGCTACCGTTTTGTGCTCTTCCATGCCAAGTTCAGCCAGATCAAAGATAACCTGGTTTACGTGCTCAAATTCAGCCGCACGTCTGTCGGCAATTTCCATTGCCTTTGCTTTCAGTTCCTGCAATGTCATATTCTCTCGCTCCTTTGAATAATAAGTAAAATATCGAGGTCAAAAGGTGTTTTGTCCTCTTTAAAACAAATAATGGAGGGTAGTTACCCTCCACTATTGTCATATATTTAGTAATGAATTACAACAGCGATGGTCATCAGAACGACCTGAGCAGCCATAAATAAACCAAACAGTGGGGTAACGAATTTATACCATTTGTTTACCGGAATGCCCATCAAACCGCAGATCATACAAACAGAAGTCGGCCAGAACATATCAGAGTAACCACTACCAAACAGATAAGCAAGGATCGCTGTGTTTCTTGTCAGACCCAGCATGTCAGCAAGCGGCGCCATAATCGGCATAGAAACTGCTGCCTGACCAGAACCGGACGGAACGAAGAAGTTGATAACGTTCTGTACAAAGATCATCAGAATACCGGAAATGATACCGGATGTTCCTTCCAGTAAGGAGCTCATACCGTATACGATTGTATCGATGATCAGGCCGCTCTGAAGAACGATCAGGATACCACGAGCCATACCAACGATCATGGCTCCGTTGATCATAATTCTTGCTGCCTCAACAAAGTTTTCTACGATCTCACTCGGACCGTTGCCGCCGATAAGACCTGCGATTACCATTGCAATGATAAACAGAGTGGACAGCTCCTGAATATACCAGCCATAAACCAGAGTTCCGTATACAAGAATGCAGATGGTTAAAACGAATACTGCAGCACACGCTTTATGTCTCCAGTTCATTTTCAGTTCCATCATTTCTTCTTTTGTCTTACCGGACAGAGAAAGCTCCAGTTTTGTACCATAAAGAATACTCTTTGTCGGGTCTTTTTTGATCTTAAATGCGTAATGCAGAACATAACCGATCGCGATTGCCTCAAATACTACCCAGCAAACCAATCTGAACCACATACCGTCAGTAATGCTTACACCGGCAATACCGGATGCAACACCAAGAGAGAACGGGTTTAAGATCGCGGATGAGAAACCTGTCGTTGCACCGATGGAAACGATTGCGCCGCCAACGATCGCATCATATCCAAGAGCAACTGCTAAACCGATGAAGATCGGGAACATACCGTATGTTTCTTCAGCCATACCCATCGTAGCACCAAGAACACCAAACAGTAACATAATAGCAACGAACATTACCCAGTCTGCTTTGCGGAATACTCGCATTACTGTGCCCATTAAGGCATCGAATGTACCGTTCTTGATCAACATGTATACAAATCCGTAAGCAAAGATGATGAAGAAGACGATGTCCGAAGCGTTTACAAAACCGTCAGCAACTGCCTTAAATACGCCAATAGGGCCAACCGGGTTCGGGTCTACCTCATGATAAGATCCCTGAACGATGACTTCACGTCCTGTTTTCGGATCTACTGCACGGTCATACTGGCCTGCCGGAACAATCCATGTTAATACTGCTGCGACCACCATTACAAAAAAGATGATCACGTAAGAGTTCGGCATTTTAAAATTTTGCCAAAAACTCTTTTTTGTGTTTTTGTTTTCCATTTTAGTTTTCCTCCCTAAAAATTTGCAACACAAAAGCCGATGCATTAGAAATACACCGGCCTAATAAACGCAATACATACCTCTAATACATTACCTTTGATAGCTCTCCAACGGAAAATGGTAATTTTTCTTCCGTTGACAGTCCTACACCTGTTCGATGCAGTCCCAACCCTCGGTTCGACCCGAAGATTTCGGCGTCAACCCCTTTCACTGTGATTCATCGGCTTTCGGCCTCCACACAGATACTAATGGTAAACGCGACCTCTACCTCAAGTTTTGTGAGGTATGACCGTATGTTAACATGTCCTCACTAAAAAGTCAACATTTATTTGCAAAATTCCTGAAGCTCTTCCACAGACATTTCCTCCTATGGTTTGCTCCAGTCTACGACCTCTTTTCTCGGTTTGATTTTCTTCCTCTTTATTTCTTGATTCCGTCAAAGAACTTCTGGTACATCTCTTTTTCTTCTTTTTTCTCGCAGCAGAAGTAAACATCGATCTTTACATCCTGATTTGCGGCCAGCCATGTGGTCACTGCCTTTGTGGACGCTCCGATCACTGCCTCCATCGGCATTCCCTTCATTGCCGCGCTTGTGCACGGAAATGCGATGCTTGTACACTTCAATTCTTTTGCTGCGTTCATGCAGTTTAAGTAGCACTCGAATATGGACTCAACCTTCATCTGCTCAGAATACTCCGGAACATTTGTGAAAAGAACATATCGGGAATGCAGTTCACCATGGCTCTGCACCGCGATCACGTCGGCCACGTCCAGGCTCTCATTCTGTACTTCTGCTCTGACCGCCTCTTTGAATACATCTCCGCCGGTCTGCTGCACCATGGCATCTACACTGCCTGTGCCACTGATGATTCCATCGGTCGGGCAAACGATGGCGTCTGTATGCAATGCCGCAAGATCTGCTTCGATGAGAATCACATGAGAAGCTTCTTCTTTATAAAGTGTGTTGGTAAAGAAGCTCAGTGGTGCGTTAAAATTCTGCATGAACGGATTCACGATGATTCCCTGACACATCTGCTTTGCAGCTAACATTGTAATGATCATTTTTAAATTCATCACTCCGATCTCCACCTGGCCCTGTTTTTCCAGTGTCTGCTTGATCGGCAGAATTTTTGTAATATCAGTAAACATCGGGAAAACGGTACGGCCGGATTTGTCTTTCATCATAACAAATGCCTTATCCATTTTTCCATTCTGAATTTTATTCTGGAACAGCACCAGACAGTTCTTGTCGGCCTTCATTTCGCGTACAAATGCATTGGCAATTCCGACCGCCTCCACATCTCCTCTTGCCGCCTGACATGTCTTAATGGCGTTAAAAATATCCGATAAAATAATTTTTTCATTCTTTTCCATATGTTCCATGGTTCTATTTTGTCCCTTCTTGTATTTCACTTTCTGTATGCTTCACAGACTCGATGTCCTGCACGGTGCATATATCGCCACTGGGAATCGCTATCACATTTTCACATATTCCTCGCGGTTCTCCTGCGGCACCATGCTTCCACCGGTCGCCCATGCGATATGTACGATATTCTCTTCCACGTGCTCCAGCCCTTTCGCCTTCAGATATGCCTTCACATCCTCCGGACGGATCAGCATTGCAAAGGAAGCACATGCACTCGGCTCGATAAACTGCTCTTCTGTTGTAAGAAGTCCTCTCATCAGATCATACAGCTTCTCATCATGGATCGTTGCGATACCGGACAGTACCGGTTCCACCACGCGGCCCACAAATGCGGACGGACGTCCCACTGCCAGACCATCTGCGTCAGTCTTTCCGTCGATATCCATGTCTTTCACACTGATTCCATCATGAAGTCCGGTCGCCATACCAAGAAGCATGCAGCATGCATGAGTCGGCTCTGTAAAGAAGCAATGTGCAGCATCTCCGAATACCTGCTTGATACCATAGGCCACTCCACCCGGCGCACCGCCGATTCCACATGGCAGATATACGAACATCGGATGGTCCTCATCCACAACAATTCCCTGAGTATCCAGCTGCGCTTTCAGACGCTCGCCGGCAACACTGTAGCCCATGAACAGGTTCTGGGAATTCTCATCGTCCACAAAATAGCTCATTGGATCAGCCTCGGAATTCGTTCTTCCCTGGTCCACTGCTGCAGAATAATCATCTGCATATTCCACAACTTCCACACCGCGGCTTCTTAACAGGTCCTTTTTCCACTGCTTTGCATCCGCCGACATGTGAACGATCACGCGGAATCCAAGCTTTGCGCTCATGATACCGATGGAAAGGCCAAGGTTTCCTGTACTTCCTACCTGGACTGTATACTGGCTAAAGAACTCCTGAAACTCCGGCTCTGCCAGAACCGCATAATCGTCTGTCTCTTTTAACTTTCCGGCCTCCATGGCAAGCTCTTCTGCATGTTTTAAGACTTCATAAATGCCGCCGCGTGCTTTGATCGAACCGGATACCGGAAGATCGCTGTCCAGCTTGATCATGAGCTTACCCTTGATGTCTGCCTGATACTGCTCATTTAAAAATTCCTTCATGTTCGGGATCGCCTTAAGCTCCGACTCGATGATGCCACCGGTCGCCTCAAGCTCCGGGAACACCTTTTTTAAATAGGAAGCAAAACGAACAAGGCGGTCGCTGGCGTCCTTGATCTGTGCCGGCTCCACTTCTTTGATCGTCTTCTCGCCACCCGGGATTTGTTTTCCGTTCTGCCAGAAGGTCTCCTTCAACTGCACTGCATCGGCAACCGCCGGAATTGTATCCACAAACGCTTTAAATGCTTCTTTCATTCTATTTTCCTCACTTATCCATTGTTTCTTTATTTTTTATATGGATTCGGCATTGTCTGGCCTCTGAGACCATAAATATCTCCATACGCGCAGAATGCATCGAATTTATCTCCAAGACGACTTCTCATCTTATCAAATGCCTTACCTGCGTCATCCAGGATCTGCTTTTCATCGCAGTTCTTCATAACTCTGCCTTCCATCATGATTTCACCGTCAACAATGACTGTATCTACATCGTTGCCCTGTGCATGGTACACGATGCGGTGGATCGGCATAATACCAAATGGAGCCAGATGCGGCTGCTTGGTGTTAACAATAATCATGTCTGCTTTCTTGCCCACCTCAAGAGATCCGATGTCCTTATCCATTCCAAGAGCACGCGCCGGAACGATCGTACACATTTCGAGGATTTTTCCCGGAGGTGCAAGAAGCGGATCATTTTCATGGCAGCGGTGAATGATGTGGAAAATCTTCATATCGCGCCAGATATCATAGCTTCGATCCGGAGCTGTTCCGTCTGTTACGATCGCCACTTCGCCGCCGGCACGAAGGACCTCATAGACCGGACAGCGTTTCTTAATATTGGCACGGGTCGCCGGACCATGGAACAGTACCACACCTGTGTCTGCAAAAATCTGAATCTCTTCTTCCGAAAGACCTGTAGAATGTGTCAGGGATGTATGCGGATTTAAGAGTTCCGGAGTTGTTTCATACACAAATTTCACACCACCGCCATACAGGTGAGTATGAAGCGGACTTCCATATTCTTTTGCAATTCTGTACATTTCCTTGTTTTTCCAGATCGCGAATTCTCTTGTCTCTGCTTTTGGATTATATCCAATACTTCCCGGTGCCACAATACAGATCTGACGTTTATGTTTTCCATTGAGCTCACGAACTGCTCTCTCTGTATTTTCCACCATCTGCTCCGGGGTCAGTGTTGTCTCCACATAACTGTCTCCGTCCCATACCCACGGTTTCTTCGGCCATGGGCCATCACAGGAACCGAATCCGGAAACCTGGCGAAGACCTGTTTTAATTGCACCGTCAAAGTGTGCCTGCAGATTTTCCAGGCGATCCGGGCGCGGAGTACTTCCCAGCATAGAAACACCGGTCGTAATACCAAATTTCAGACGTTCCGCAGCCGCAAGCGCGCCTTCTGCGTACCAGAAAAATTCATCTGTATAGTGGAAGTAAATATCTTCCGCCATATTTAACCACCATGCGTCTTCAAACTGGGTATCATTTGTCTCACCCAGAGTCTTTGTCAGGCAATGACCGGCATGACCATGGGCATCTACCAGACCAGGCATCACGCACATTCCCTCTGCATCAATCACTTTTGCGGCAGCTGCATCCTCCGGGAGTGCTTCCATTGGCCCGATTGCTGCAATACGGTCTCCTTTCACCGCAACAAAACCAGGCTGATAAAGGGAATGAGCCGGATCTACTGTTATAACCGTTGCATTTTTCACTAAAAGATCGTACATCTACGTTACCTCCTGTCTTTTTTTGATATACCAAAAACTTCATATCTATTATACCATAGATATGCCGGAACAAAAAGAAAAAGAGGAAGATTTCCTGGCATATAGAAATCTTCCCCTCTTCGTGATCAAAGGATTTTATTATTTAACTATTGGCAATTCTATGTAATTCTAATTTGTACCAGTATGACTGTCACAGCCGCCCTGACGTTTCTTTGCACATTCACCTGCATGAGGACAGCCGATGCACGTTGCTCCGCGTTCTTTTTCTTTTCTTATGTAGAATATGGCAGCTCCTACGATAAGTAAGAGGATTGCTATAACAATAAAATCTGTCAAATTAAAACTCCTATTTCTTTAATGCGTACTCAGCAGCCATGTTCTTCTCAGTCTTCTTGATGAGGCTGATCACGATAGCGATGATTACTGCTACTGCGATGAGACCCGGAACAAATCCGCCGCCTAATGTACCGTCCATTACAAGGGAACCGATCTGGTATACGAAGAAACCTACAACGTAACCAGTTGCGAACTGAAGTGCAACGCCGCCCCAGAACCACTTTCTGTCATTGATCTCAGAGTTCATAGCACCAAGAGCTGCGAAACACGGCGGTGTGAACAGGTTGAACATTAAGTATGCAAGAGCTGCTGCCTTTGTAAGACCCATAACCATAGCTACTTCGTTTGCGCCGTCTACTAATGCAAGTTCTTCTGTATCGATGAAGTTTGTGATAGCGAAGCAAACTGCTAATGTACCAACAACGTTCTCTTTTGCGATGAAACCTGTAACAGCTGCTGCTGCGAGCTGCCAGGATGCGAAACCTACGATCGGGATCAGCAGAACTGCTACCGGGCTTGCGATGGAAGCGAGGATGGATGTGCTCTCCATACCTTCTTCAACAAGTTCAAACTGCCAGTTGAATGCCTGCATGATCTGTACAACTGTGTTACAAACAAGGATGATTGTACCAGCCTTGATGATGTAAGCTTTACCACGCTCGAGCATGGACATGAATGCTCTGTATAAGCTCGGGATCTTGTACTCCGGAAGCTCCATGATAAAGAAGGACTTTCTTGCTTTGTGGCCTGCAATCTTGTTAACAAGGAGTGCGCCAAAGAAGATTAACAGGATACCTGCGAAGTACATTAATGTACCAACCCAGGAAGCATCTGCGAAGAATGCACCTGCGAAAAGAGCGATAACCGGTAACTTAGCGCCACACGGCATGAACGGAGTTAACATCGCTGTTGCTCTGCGCTCTCTTTCGTTACGG
>JAFUMF010000229.1 GCA_017482945.1 Lachnospiraceae bacterium | reverse complement strand
AATGTGCTCTTTTAGGATGCCATAAGTATCCACAAGGCGGCCATAATTACGATCGATTTTTTCATCGAGCTTATCCGTTTTTTTCTCGAGGTTGCCGACTCTTTCGGTAAGTTTGGAAACGTTATGTTCGAGATTGGTGACGCTGGTCTTGAGGCTAGCAACGTCTTTTTTCAGCCCGGCAACGTCAGTTTTAAGCCCGGCAACGTCAGTCTTGAGCCCAACGACGTCTTTTTTCAGCCCAGCAACATCCGTTTTCAATTCCCGAATGTCTTCTCGAATCGGAGTCAGTTTGTTCTCCAATTTCTCGTCTAACAAAGCTCCTAGCATTTGTAAATCTTTTGGTTCTAGCATAGAATCTCCTCCTTTATTTAGTTGTCAGTTAGTTATTAGGAAAAATTGAAGAATTTTTCCAGAATGTGCCAGATGCGGTTACGCTAGATGTGCTGGCGATGTGATGATGGGATAAAAGAATTGTACATAACTGGAAAGCCGGTGTCAATGGTGTGGAGACGTAAAATGGGGATTTTTTAGGAGAAAAATCCGGGGGAGCGTGAGTGGAATTACGGGTTTCTTTTTGTGATGTTTTCGGGTATGATAGTAGCAGTGGATGACGGGAGTCATCGCGTGAATATGACAGTAATAGTACATATGGGAGGGGCGAAGACCTATGCAGTATTATGGAACACTTGGGCCGGCCTGCGGGCAGGTCGCGATTTTAGAAAAGATGTTTGAGGCCGGGATGACTGGCGTGCGTATGAATATGTCTCATGGAAACCTGGATGAGAATGGGCATTGGCTGGAGCTGCTGTTTGAGGCGGCGAAGCTGCGCCATGTGGAGAAGCCGCAGGTGCTCATTGACCTGCGGGGGCCGGAGCTGAGACTTGGGAAGTTGGAGAACGAGTTTGCAGTCGCTGAGGGAGAGCAGGTGCCGATGGGGGAAAATGCGCTTCCAGTACCGCAGATGCTGTTAAATTATGCAGTGGTCGGTGACCATATTCTTTTGGATGATGGTAAGTTGGAATTTGCTGTGGAGGAGGTCGTGCCGGCCAAGACTGGAAATTCCACAATTTACACTCGCGTTCTCCGCGGCGGCATGGTGAAGTCTGGAAAGAGCCTGGCGATCGTGGGAAAGGAGCTTCCGATGCCGACGCTGACGGAGAGTGACTTAAAAAATATTGGGCTCGCGTCTCAGTACGGTGTTACTGGCGTGATGCAGCCGTTTGTGCGCAATAAAGAGGACCTCCTGGCGGTCCGTGCGGCGCTTCATGAGGCTGGTGCGGATCATATTGAGATCTTTGCGAAGATTGAGAATCTGCAGGGTGTGGCGGCTCTGGAGGAGCTTTTGCCGCATTGTGATCATGTTGTGATTGCCCGCGGTGATCTTGGTAATGCGATGCCGCTCTGGCTTCTTCCTGGGGTGCAGAAGGAGATCGCGGCGAAGTGCCGGGCGGCTGGTAAGCCGTTTATGGTGGTGACTCAGATGCTGGATTCGATGCATGAGAGGGCGGTTCCGACGAGAGCGGAGGTCCTGGATATTTATAATGCAGTGCTGGATGGGGCAGCGTCTTTGATGCTGACTGGTGAGACGGCAGCTGGTAAGTATCCGGCGGAGGCCATGGAATATCTGGTGAAGACAGGAGAGGAAGGTCTGAAAGGACGATAGAATATTCAGGAGCAGCTCATACTCTGAGTCTGCTCCTGAATGTTTATGGCTGTTTTTCTGACCGTTCTTTTTGCCAGCGATAAATGGTAGAATTCTCCGCAGGGCATGTGGAAACAGAGCCCACGAGGGCCATTTCGATTGCATTTTTTGTGTAGTGTTTGTGTGGGACGAATAGGTCGGGAAGTTCGACATGAAGAACACCGCAGTGGGTGCATTTGAGCCTTCGGAGATGAAAGATACGTACGTTGCCGTCGGCTTCGATGGCTTTCCGGCGTTTGGTGTCTCGGACTTTTAAAGGACTTTGACATATGGGGCATTCGTGGGGCTCTCTGGAAATTGCGTAGAATTTACCATGTTTAGAGATGATGTGATATTTTGTTAGGATTATCATTTGTACACCTGCCAATCTGTTTGGAATTAATTGACTCAGTTGTACAAAAAATAAAAGGGAGAATACACGCAAAATGGGTGTACTCCCCCGTAAAATATAACGAAAAAATTTGTGAGA
Source organism: Lachnospiraceae bacterium (assembly GCA_017482945.1). Lineage (GTDB taxonomy): Bacteria > Bacillota > Clostridia > Lachnospirales > Lachnospiraceae > Pilosibacter. The sequence continues at coordinate 17,284 of JAFUMF010000229.1, read as the reverse complement.
TTGTGACGAATTGTCGGAAGATGTAGAGAATTGTCGAAGCGAGTCGAAAAATATAGAAAAACGTCCCGGCGCCGGAGTAATGGCGTCAGGACGTTTTTTTAGGCGTTTTTTTCTTCCCACATTTTTACCGGCATGCCGTTGACTTCCACGTTGTCTTCTACTGCAATAAGCAGGAAACGGCGGCCTTCGATGATTCTGGTCTCAACGAGATCCAGGCGGTCCGGATTGACTTTGATGTCTACATCCGGTGTTTTTACGGCGAATTTTCCTGTTCCGGTGATGGCCGGGACGAGGATGGAGGTGTTTTCTCCGGCGGCTTCTTCGTAGATCTGGTCAAAGCGCTCGAGGCGTTCTGCTACGACACCGCTTTTTTCCAGAAGGTCTTTGACTTCCGGTTTGGAAAGGCTGAACGGAATCACATCTTCTTTATGTTCTTCTGCCATCTCAGTCAGGTTTTCGTGGATCTGGCGGACGATCTCGTAGTCGCATTCCTCGCCCAGTGTCTCTGTGAGGACCTCCTGGAAGGCCTCTTTCTGGGCTTTGAAGGAGATCGGAGACGGTGCGCCAAGGCAGGTGTCGATGAATTCGTAGTGGAGCTCCTCCGGATTTTTGGAGAAGTATAACAGTCCATGGATGTTGGTGCTGCGGTCATCGAATGCCGGGAATAAGAAGCCGGTCATCGGCGGCTGTACCCACCAGTCTCTCGGGCGCTCTTCGATGTGGTTGGTGGCCTCGTTGTAGGAGAGACCCGGCTCGGAGAGTTTTACCGGGCAGATGCAGCAGAGGATGTGGTTGTAAACTTCCTCGGAGGCATCGAACATTTCCTCGTTGTCGGAGGCTTTGCCCGGAACGTCGTAGGAGCTGTGGATCAGGATGATGTAGTAGTTCTCGCCGTAATCGTAGTTTTCGATGACTTTATTATAGAAGGAATCCACGACCTCATCGTCTGCCAGTTTGTCTGCGCGGAGTTTCATGAGCAGTGCATGGGCGCTGTCTTCTCCTTCGTCATGGACACCGTACTCCAGGTTGTGGAGGTTCTTTCCGATGCCGCCGGATAAGGTCTTTTTGAAGATTTCATAATATTTAAAAATTTCTTCCTCTGAGAGAGCGAAAAATGCCTCTTTGAGTGTGGTCTTGATCTGTTTTTCTGCATCAACGTAGCAGCCGCAGATGCGGGTGATGGCGTTGTTGTCTTTTTTGAATTGCTTTTTGATCTCAGCAATTTCGCGTTTGTTCATGATGTTGCCTCCTGATTCCGAATGAAAAGCGGCGGGAGCAGACCTTCTGCCCGGCGCCGCAGTTCTACAATGATCGATTTTGTAAAATCAATTATAATGCAATGAGACTCTCGTCATCCGGCACGTAGAGTTTACCGGAGTAGTATCTCTTACCCTCGTTCTTATAAAGTCTCTCGCGTCCTGCCACGTTGCTGTCCTCGGTGTGCCAGAGCACAAGATTCGGTATGTTCATGGCCTCAGCAAGCTCGCATGCCTCTTTGACGGTGCTGTGGTGCTTCTCGTACGGTTTCCACTGGTCACGCTCTGCGTATAAGCAGAATGCCTCATGGAGCAGCCAGTCGCAGCCTTTGACGTACTTTTCGCAGACCGGATTGTATGGCTCATCGCCAAGGCAGGTCAGTTTCATGCCGTTGTTCAGGCGCAGTGTGAATCCGAACTGCTTCGCCTTGGTGGAGTGGATATCGAAGAAGGTCACGTCATAGCTTAAGATCCGGCGTGTCTCACCGTCCTTTAATTTCTCCAGATGGATGCGGTCGCCGAGCATTTTGTAGTGCTTGCCCTGAATCGTCAGCTTGCAGAGAGTGTCGATGGTCTCGGCAAGTTCTTCATGGCAGTAGATGTAGGCGTCGCCCTCGTACTGGCCCTTGAGCATTTTTGTCGCGATCATGCGGACCATCCAGATGACGCCGAGGATGTGGTCGGTATGCTCGTGGGTCACGAAGAGATGGTGGATGCTCTCGATCGGAACCCGCATGTTGTCCAGGATTTTTAAGATTCCGTTTCCGCCGCCGGCATCGACCATGAAGTATTCGTCGCTGTCACGCAGCGCAAAGCAGGTATTATAAAGGTTCGTCACGGATGCGTTTCCTGTTCCGAACACATAAAGAATTTCTCTGTCCATGAAAAAATCTCCTTTCTGCAGAGGGTTCTTTTATTGTCTTTTAAATATGAATATGTTACTATAAAACAAAAGGAAATGCAATTACCGGTGGGAAAATTTATGGGAAAGCGCTGCGGAAAAGGACGTTGAGGAGCCTGGTTGGGGAACCGGGTGTCTGGGACCGCATCGATTTTAGAATACAGGGGAATTCTACCGTAAATGCAGTGGGAGGGAGAATTTTATGAGAGATTTGGATTATCTGAAACTCTTAGCGAGAGAGTTTCCAACTGTCAAAGCCGCTTCCAGTGAAATTATCAACCTGAAAGCAATCTGCGGCCTTCCGAAAGGTACTGAGTATTTCTTTAGCGACCTGCATGGTGAGTACGAAGCATTTATCCACCTGCTTCGAAGCGCCTCCGGTATTATCCGCGAGAAAATCGATGAGACATTCGATTATCTGATTTCCGAGGAGGATGAAATCGCCCTGGCGAATCTGATTTATTATCCGGAGAAAGGGGTGATGGCGGTTCGCAAGGAAGGACGATTTACGGAAGACTGGCAGAAAATTACAATTTATCGTCTGGTGCGTATTTGTAAGCAGTGTGCCTCCAAGTACACAAGATCCAAAGTACGTAAGAAACTGCCGCCGGAGTTCGCCTACATCATTGACGAATTGCTTCACGTAGACTATAATGACGAAAATAAAAAAATCTATTATGAAGAGATCATCCACTCCATTATCGAGGGTGGTTTAGGCGATGAGTTCATTATTGTACTCTGTAACCTGGCTCAGAACCTGACAATTGACAGCCTTCATATTATCGGTGATATTTTCGACCGTGGTCCGCGTCCGGATATTATTATGGAAGAGCTGATCAGGTCTCACGATGTCGATATCCAGTGGGGCAACCACGATATTTCCTGGATGGGTGCGGCATGCGGAAACCTGGCTTGTATTTCCAACGTACTTCGTATCGCGATCCGTTACAACTGTTTTGACCTTCTTGAAGATGGCTACGGAATCAACTTGAGACCGCTTTCTATGTTCGCGGCAAAGGTTTATAGGGATGATGCATGTGAGATCTTCATGCCGAAGGGTCTTGACGAGAACATTTATGATGCGGTAGATCCGGGACTGGCTGCGAAGATGCACAAGGCGATCTCCATTATTCAGTTCAAAGTGGAAGGTCAGATCATCAAACGTCGTCCGGAATTCAAGATGAGCGATCGTCTGCAGATCACAAATATTGATTTTGCAAAGGGAACTGTTGCAATTGACGGCAAAGAGTACCCAATGAAGGATATGCTTCTTCCGACTGTGGATCCGAAGGATCCGTTAAAGCTTACAAAGGAAGAGGAAGATCTGATGCATACGATTCAGATGTCCTTCAAACACAGCACGAATTTGCAGCGCCATATTAAGTTCGTATATTCCCACGGCGGAATGTATAAGTGCTGCAACTCCAACGTCCTTTATCATGGCTGCATCCCGATGAAGGAGAACGGAGAGTTTGACGAGTTAAAACTCAACGGAATCATTTACTCCGGAAAACGACTTCTGGATTATATTGAGGATGTTGTTAAGATGGCATATTTCCTTCCGGAAGAGGATCCGATGAAAGATTGGTGCATGGATTTTGTATGGTATTTATGGTGCGGTCCGCTGTCTCCGGTATTCGGTAAAGATAAGATGGCTACTTTCGAGAGCTATTTTGTGGCGGATAAGGCGACTCATAAGGAGCATATGAACCCGTATTACAAGCTGAGCCAGAAGGAAGAAATCTGTGATAAGATCTTAAAGGAATTCGGACTTCCGACGGAGGGTTCCCATATCATCAATGGCCATGTGCCGGTGAAGTCAAAGGACGGCGAGAGCCCGATCAAGGGAAATGGAAAGCTGTATGTCATTGACGGCGGTCTTTCCAAGGCATATCAGCCGAAGACCGGTATCGCGGGCTATACTCTGATCTTCAATTCGAATCATCTTGCGCTTGCGGAGCATAAACCGTTCGATCCGAATCGTGAGAATACTCCGAAGGTAACGATCGTTGAGAAGATGCAGAAACGCGTGATGGTTGCGGATACCGATATCGGAAAAACACTGAAAGCACGCATTGCCGACCTGAATGAGCTGGTTGCAGCTTACAGAGGCGGTATTATTAAAGAAAACATGAAATAGTCTCCGGGCATACTGGTCCGGGAGGACTGTAATTTTAACATCAAGGAGAACTGAATGAGCAAGGAAGAATTTTTACAGGAGCTCCGTGAGGCGCTGGCCGGCGATGTGCCGGAGACAGTGATCCGGGATAACGTAAGTTATTATGGCTCTTATCTGTCCCAGGAAATGGCCAAAGGCCGTACTGTGGATGAAATTGTTGCGGAGATCGGAGAACCGTTCATCCTGGCAAAGACAATTATTGAGCATAGCGAGGCGTCCGGTGAAACCATCGGAGAAGATAACTATGGAAGCTACAGGGAAACATATTCGGAGTCCAGAAGCCAGAACCAGAGCTACGGAAGCGGGCAGAACGAGAGGCCGTTTTCCAATATGCATTATATCGATCTGAATAAGTGGTATTGGAAGCTTCTGGCTGTGATCATACTGTTTTTCGTGGTAACGCTGGTGTTCAATATCGTGGGCGGAATTTTCGCTCTGCTTTTGCGGTTTGCAGGTCCGCTGATGATGGTCTTCCTGCTGTATTGGTTTATTAAAAATTTAAAACGCTGATTAAAATCCGCTCTGGTGTTCAAAATGAATGCCCGGGCGGATTTTTTGCTGCCCGGCATGCGATGCGAACGTCTGGGATATGTTCGTTTTTGTGCATTTTGTTAAAAAACCTGAGAAAAAATGTTAAAAAGATATGAATTAATAGATAGGGGTTGACAAAAACAGGAATAGGAAATATAATTTGTTTGTAACAAGATGTAACAATTTTGTAACAAACGAAAAGGAAAGCTGTAACAATGTTTAATAAACTTTTGAAGACCGTTGGTCTTTTCGCAATGTGCGTGACAATGATGACTGCGATGCCGATGATGGCTCACGCAGATGAGAAAAGCCCTGAATATCAGACCAGTACATCTATGATCGTTCGTGTTGAGGAAGCGGTTTGTGATGTATACGCCGAGCCGACAAATGAATCCGGCGTAATCGGTCAGGCCTCCAAAGGCTCTACATATGAAATCTTAGAAATGATCGGAAGCGAATGGGTACGCGTACTCATCGGCGACACCGAAGGATATATCAGCACGATCGAAGCTTCTGCAACAGTAGCTGAGACAGTGGAAGAAGTTGTTGTAGACCCGTCTGAAGCAAAAAGAATGGAAATTGTTGAATACGGAAAAGAGTTCCTCGGAAACCGCTACGTTTGGGGCGGTATCGATCCGAACAAGGGCGCTGACTGTTCCGGTTTTACAATGTACATTATGAAAAATGTGGCAGGAATTCACCTGTCCCACTCTTCCAGAGCACAGGCAAACGAAGGACGCGCAGTGAGCTCCGACGAAATGCGCCCGGGCGATCTGGTATTTTACGGAAGCGGTAAGTATATCAACCACGTAGCGATCTACGCCGGAGAAGGCATGGTGGTACATGCTTCCAACGAGGACGATGGAATTAAGATGTCCCCGTGGAACTATAGAAAGCCGATCAAGATCGTAAACGTGCTTGGCGATTAAAAGGATAAAAGGATAAAACGACAGCCTGCAGAGTGAAATCTGCAGGCTGTTAATTTTTTACTATTTTTTTACAGAAGATTTGTAATCTGGCTTGATCAGTTTGAATACCTTTGCCTTTTCAAGCGCCTGTGCGACCGCATAGAAGAGGATCGCGTCCACCGGTGCCTGGATCATATTCTTGACAAAACGGCCCGGAAGAAGCGCCAGGAAGCCTTTGCCGTTGATCATAGAGAGCCAGTATGTACCGAGGATGATGTTGCAGAGGATGGCTACAATAAATTTTGCGATCATCATGCGTGTGAGGCTCAACGGCTTTTTATAAAGGAAGATGCCGTAGATGAACGCTGCTAACATCGCGTTGAAGGTGAATCCCGGCATAAAGCCGCCGTCCGGCTTCAGCATGAACTTGATGATGTCCATTCCGCCGCCGAAGAGTGCTCCGACCACCGGACCAAACAGGTAGTCTACCATTTCATTTGGCAATGCGCCCAGACCGATTTTCAGGTTGGGAGTCACCCGGATCGATGCGACATAGCTTAAAACAATAGACATGGCGCCGAACATAGCACAGCAGGTGATGGTGTTTACTTTTTTGAATTCATGGTAAGATTCAGAAATCAAAGCAAGTAATTTTTTCATAAAAATACCTCCTTTGCAGAACCTCTGACCGCAACAGGAGATAAAATATCTTCTGGTGCAGCGGGATGCGATAGGTGCACCGCAGGAAAACCCTTCGTCCAGCCGACAACTCCCCGTCCGTCTGGCACTTGACGCGCACATATCTACTCTGCTTTTGTAATTTTTTGATAATTTTATGATAGCATATATTAGTAGGAAATAAAAGAGGAAATACATATTCAAGTATGAATAATTTCGATTTGTGAAAGCCATACTAGAAGTGTAACATCAATGAACCACTTTAGGAGGTATTTTAACATGTCTAGAAATAACTACGATATGGACAACAAAATGAACAACCAGAATAACAATCAGAACAACTCCAGAAACAGCCAGGATAACAACCAGAACAATTCCAGAAACAGCCAGGACAATAACAACCAGAATAAGAGCCAGAACAACTCCAGAAATAACAGCAGAGACTGCAAGGACAGATATTAATCTGGCGGCATAATGGAGCAGACGGCGGGGAGCGCGATATCCCCGCCGTTTTTTTATTTCCGGGAAAGATCTTGTCATGCACATGCCGCGGCCGCCCAGAACTTTTGTGAAACATGCCGGAACCTGTCCGGTGGGGACGGAATATTCTATAATAAGAACGGACAAAGGAGGAGCCCTATGTTCGAGACCATTTCCATGCGCCAGCTGGAGGCGCTGTTGGACCGCGGAGGTGTGTTCACACTTTTGGATGTCCGTGATATGATGTCCTTTTGGGCCGGACATCTGGAGGGGGCAGTGAATATCCCTTTGGAGGAGCTGGAGATGCGCACCGGCGAGATCCCGAAGGACCGGCCGGTCATAATTTACTGCGGTCATGGCAGCAGGAGCCTTTTGGCGGCACGGCTGTTGGACGGCCTGGGATTTCATGCAGTGAGCACTGCCGGCGGCCTTTCTTACTACCGCGGCCGCCATTTTGTCGTACCGTAAGAAATCATTTGACACAGCCTGAGAAAGCTCTTAAAATTAAGAAGAACCTATTAAAAACAAGAGAAAAACGGAGATGCGATTTTGGAAAGATTTGAGTTAATCGTTCCGTGCCATTTTGGCCTGGAATCGATCATGAAAAGAGAAATTATTGATCTTGGCTACGAGGTGAGCCAGGTGGAAGATGGCCGCGTTACCTTCATCGGCGACGCGGAGGCCATCTGCCGTGCCAATATATTTTTGAGAACGACGGAGCGCGTGCTTTTAAAGGTCGGAAGCTTTAAGGCAGAGACGTTTGAAGAACTGTTCCAGGGGACGAAGGCGATCCCGTGGGAGGAGTATCTTCCGAAGGACGGCAAGTTCTGGGTGGCGAAAGCGTCCTCCATTAAGAGCAAATTATTCAGCCCGTCGGATATCCAGTCAATTATGAAAAAGGCGATGGTAGAGCGCATGAAGAACGCCTACGGTATCACATGGTTCCCGGAGGACGGCGCAAGCTATCCGCTCCGTGTGTTCATCCACAAGGATATTGTGACTGTGGCTATCGATACGACCGGTGAATCCCTCCACAAGCGTGGTTACCGTACCCTGACCAGTAAGGCTCCGATCACGGAGACACTGGCGGCGGCACTGATCATGCTGACACCGTGGAAGAGCGACCGCATTCTGGTGGACCCATTCTGCGGAAGTGGTACATTCCCGATCGAGGCGGCGATGATGGCTGCCAATATGGCACCGGGCATGAACCGTGAGTTCTTATCTGAGGACTGGAAGAATATTATTCCGAGAAAACACTGGTATGAGGCCATGGACGAGGCCAATGACCTGGTGGATACTTCTGTGGAAGTGGATATCCAGGGCTATGATATTGACGGAGATATTATCCGGGCGGCGAGATCCAACGCGAAGGCGGCAGGCGTAGACCACATGATCCACTTCCAGCAGCGTTCCGTCAGTGATCTGAGCCATCCGAAGAAATATGGCTTCTTGATCTCCAACCCGCCGTACGGTGAGCGAATCGAGGAGAAGAAGAATCTTCCGGAGCTTTATAAGACCATTGGTGAGCGCTTTGCTGCGCTGGATTCCTGGTCTGCGTATCTGATCACATCCTATGAGGATACAGAGCGCTATATTGGCCGCAAGGCAGATAAGAACCGCAAGATTTATAATGGTATGATGAAGACGTATTTCTATCAATTCCTGGGCCCGAAGCCGACCGGAAAAGGAGCTGGCAGACGTAATGGAGAACAGAAACAGGGAACTGGAGCGGAAAAAGCGTAAGAGGCAGAGACAACTGAAGAGACGGCTGATAGCTGGTGGACTGGTCCTTGGCGCAGTGTGTCTGGCGGCTGGAATGTGGGTCCTGGCCGGCCATGAGGACGCGGCGGGGAATGTCACTGTGGAGGGGACAGGTGCGCCTGAAACCAGGCAGAATTTTAAGGAAACCGGTGAGTTGGAGACGTTGTTTGCAGAGAATCAGGAGCAGTCGGAGCTTGAAAATGCGACTGTGGACGAAACAGCGGAAACGACGAAAATCGAGTCGCGCGAGACGACGGTGGCGCTTGCGGCAAAGACAGAACTGCCGTCCCGGTATGACTTAAGAGAGCAGGGAACTGCCCCGACTGTACCGGATCAGGGAACTTTTGGAACATGCTGGGCATTTGCATCACTTGGAGCGCTGGAGTCTTCCATGCCATCAGAGTTTCGAAAGAGCCTTTCTGCGGACCACATGTCCATCAGGAACAGCTTCGGACTTGGTCAGGACGCAGGCGGCGATTATTCGATCTCGTCGGCCTATCTTCTTGCATGGCAGGGGCCGGTGGCGGCGGAGGATGACCCTTATGGGGACGGAAGATCGCCGGAACACTTGGAGCCAGTGTGCCATGTGCAGGAAATCCAGATCCTGGAAGAGAAAGATTTTGACGCGGTAAAACGCGCCGTTTACGAGACTGGCGGTGTCCAGAGCTCGTTCTATATGCCGCAGGAAGCGGGGGCGGAGCGTGACCGATATTATAATGAAGAAACCTATGCGTTTTATTATGACGGAAGTCTTGGCGCCAACCACGACGTTGTGATCGTTGGCTGGGAGGATGACTATCCGAAGGAGAATTTCGTAAAAGAACCGTCGGAGGATGGAGCTTTTCTCTGCATGAACACCTGGGGCGAAAGCTTCGGTGACCGGGGGTACTTTTACATTTCCTACGAGGACAGCAGGATCGGCACCACCAATGTCTCTTATACAGGCATAGAAGGCACGGATCATTATGACATGATCCACCAGACCGATTTGTGCGGCTGGACCGGACAGCTTGGCTATGGGGCTTCTAAGGCGTGGTTTGCCAATGTGTATGAGGCGGCGGAAGACGAGGAGTTGGCAGCAGCTGGTTTTTATGCCACGGTGGCGGACACATCTTATCGCGTTTATGTGGCAGAATTCGCCGGTGATGCGCAGAAGAATGCTGATCATGAGGGCCAGGACAATGGAGGCCTGGAAGCGGCCGGCAAAGCGCTGTCAGAGAGGAAGCTGGTGGCAGAAGGGCATGTGGCCAATGCCGGATTCTACACGATCGCTTGGAATGAGGCGGTCGAACTCAGCGCGGGCGACCGGTTTGCTGTGGTCATAGAAATCGATTCACCGGCGACGACGGAGCCGGTGGCGGTAGAGTACAAGGCAGGCAGCAGGACCGCCAATGTTGATATAGAAGATGGAGAAGGCTATATTAGTCCTGACGGCATCAACTGGCAGCGGGTCGAGACGGAGCAGCAGTGCAACGTCTGTCTGAAGGCCTACGGACGAAAAAAGAGAGGTTAATATAAAATGGAACATAAAATTGTATTTGCAACATCCAATGAAGGAAAAATGCGCGAGATCCGCGAGATTTTAAAAGACCTTGGAGCAGAAGTTCTTTCTTTAAAAGAAGCAGGCGTTCATGTTGACATCGTGGAAGATGGTGACACCTTCGAGGCCAACGCTTTAATTAAGGCAAAAGCAGTCTGGGAGCAGACCGGCGGTATTGTTCTGGCTGATGACTCCGGACTGGAAATCGATTACTTAAATGGCGAGCCGGGCGTATTTTCTGCCCGCTACATGGGAGAGGATACTTCCTATGATATTAAGAACTGGAACCTGATCCACCGCCTGAACGGCGTTCCGGAGGAGGAACGTACTGCACGTTTCGTGGCTGTGATCGCCGGTGTATTGCCGGATGGCCGCACAGTGACCACACGCGGCACCATGGAAGGTTTTATCGCCTATGAGCCGGCCGGAGCCGGTGGATTCGGTTATGACCCGATTCTGATGCTCAGAGAGTATGGCATGACATCTGCAGAGATCACCATGGAACAGAAAAACGAAATCAGCCATCGTGGCAAGGGACTCCGCGCCATGAAAGAAGTTCTTGCAAAGGAAATTGGTTAAGAAGATGAAAGTTTTGATTGTCAGCGATACACATAAAAAGGACGAGAATCTCAGAGCGGTGATCCGAAAGGAGCAGCCATTTGACATGATGATCCATCTGGGAGATTCTGAGGGAAGTGAAGTATATTTCGAGGATTGGGTGCGCAACGAGCGCTGCTCGATCTACTCTGTGCGCGGAAATAATGATTTCTTTTCCGCGTCACCGGCGGAGCGAATGATTTATATTGGACATTACCGCGTATTTCTGACCCATGGTCACATGTATGGCGTTTCCATGAGCACAGCCAGACTCCGGGAGGAGGCTGCATCCCGCGGCGCGACCATTGCAATGTTCGGCCACAGCCACAGACCGCACTTGGCACGTCCGGATGGTATGATCGTTCTGAATCCGGGCAGTCTTTCCTATCCGCGCCAGGCGGACAGAAAAGGAACCTATATTGTCATGACACTGGATGAAGAGGGCGAGGCAAGATTCCGCCTCGGAAATGTAGAACCGAAAGATATCGCAGATTTAAATGCAGATCCAGAGTGGTAAGACGGTCAGAAAAAGAAATTTAAAAAGTTGTAGAAATTTTTTAAAAAACTGTTGACAAATCAAAGGCCATCATATATAATCTATTTTGCGTTCCGATGAAAACAAAATTTGTTAGGGCGTTTATGTGAAGCGGGGTGTGGCTCAGCTTGGCTAGAGCGCCTGGTTTGGGACCAGGAAGTCGCAGGTTCGAATCCTGTCACCCCGATTAATGAGGGTGAATGGATAGAGCGACTCCGAGGTATTATGGAGCTGCGCTCCATAATCGCCGTTGACACGGCGATATGAAAAAACAAAATCAAAAGCTCTTATGTGAGCGAGCTCCCAACGAGCTTTAGACATTGTTTTTTCATACCTCTCATGTTTTATCGCGGGTGTAGTTCAATGGTAGAACACCAGCCTTCCAAGCTGGATACGTGGGTTCGATTCCCATCACCCGCTCTTATGAGTCCGTAGCTCAGCTGGATAGAGCAACGGCCTTCTAAGCCGTGGGTCGGGGGTTCGAATCCCTTCGGGCTCATTAGGAACGAAAGTTCCGAAACTCATAAGTAATGGTGGATATAGCGCAGTTGGTTAGCGCGCCAGATTGTGGCTCTGGAGGCCCAGGGTTCGAATCCCTGTATCCACCCGGAAAAAACCTGCAACATTCGTTGCAGGTTTTTTTGCTATGTGGTATACAAAGAAATGTGGGCGGAATCTGGTCAGTATCGAGAACCTTGCCCGGTATCTATACGGATAAAAATGACCGAAAAGATACTTTTCTCTATGGAAAGAGAGGTTTTTGAGGGAAAATCCGGCTGAAAAGTATCTATAGAGAAAAATACTTCAAAAAGATACCGAAAAACGAAAAAATGGGTATCTTTTTGAGAGATTTTTTTGTATAGATACCGAAGCTGATTCCAGTGGGCAAAAAAGAGCTGCTTTTGGGGCTGATCGGTATCTGAAGCCAGTATTTTTTCTCTATAGATACTCGCATATTCCAGCGGGAAGGCTTGAACACGGAAACATGAGGCAAGTTAGGGGCGCGAGCTCGCGGAATTTGGGAGCCCGGAAGCATGACCGAAGCATGACCAAGCAAGAAAAGTAAGAAATCAGAAACTTGCAGCCTCAGAAGCCTGCAAAAACAAAAAAGTCCGAAAATCCTGCGAATCAAGATTTTCAGACCTTTTGGATCAGCTGGGCCAGCGGGATTCGAACCCTCGAGTGCAGGAGTCAAAGTCCTGTGCCTTACCGCTTGGCGATGGCCCAATGCATAACAGAAATAGTATAGCATAAAAGTAAGGAAATTTCAACCCGCTTGGAGGAAAAATCCATCGACTGGATTCGGCAGTGGGCAGTGAAATCAGGAGGAACGAGAATATGACACATGCAGAAAAAGCGAAAGCATATTTTGAGGAAGGATATAACTGCGCTCAGGCCGTCACGCTGGCGTTTGCGGGCGAAATGGGACTTGATGTGGAGAAGGCCGCCCAAATGGCTTCGTCCTTCGGGGGCGGCTTAGGAAGGCTCAGAGAGGTATGTGGCTGTGTGAGCGGAATGGCGCTGGCTGCGGGAGCAATTTGCGGATATTCGGATCCGAAGGCGAGAGAAGAGAAAGCGGACCATTACGCACTGATCCAGAAACTTGCCGGGGAATTTAAAGAGCGAAACGGCAGCATTATCTGCAGAGAGCTTCTTGCAGGCATTAATAACGATACGAATCCAGTTCCGGAGGAGCGGACGGAGAGCTACTATAAAAAGCGCCCATGTGCCGATCTGGTGCATATGGCGGCGGAAATTCTGGAAACGGAAATGAAACGCCGCGCAGGGGCTTCTGAGGCGTTTGCTGAGGCGCCAGAAAGTGAATTGGAGTGAGCTTGTGAGCTTGCACATAAAAGGCAGAACAAATGAACGCTCGATAGAGGTATAGACTGGAAGAGGCAGAACACGGGAATGATATAAAATCTTCACCGCAACGCTTGATAAAGAGCCCAAAATCTTTACCGCAACGCGCTTGACAAAGAACGTGGCCAAGAGCCTGACAAAGATCTTGACAACGCGCTGGACAAAGAATTTGGCAAAGAGTCTGACAAAGAGCCCAAAAAAGCCGTATGGATTTTTCCATACGGCTTCTTGTTATAAGATAAAATCTTATGTAAATTTAGCTTAGATCTTAAATTAAGCAATCGGAGTTGCAAGCCAGATGCCTTCGCCCGGACCTACCGGAATACCAGCTAACATCCAGATTACAAGGAATACGATCCAGAAGCACTCAAGGATCATAGCTACTGTCATGTTACAGGATAAGAATCTACCAATTGTAAGGTTCTTGTCGTATTTCTCCTGAGCAACACCAAGGATCATCCATAACTGAGCGGATGTCGGTCCAAACATGTTACCAGCGGAATCGCCAAGACGGTAGATGTACTGTGTGAATGCCGGTGTGTAACCAAGGAGCATGAACATCGGAACGAAGATCGGTCCGAAGATAGCCCATTTAGCGGAACCGGAGGAGAAGAAGATATCAATGATTGTTACGAGGAATACGAACGCAACGATCATCGGGATACCTGTGAAGCCGATTGCCTCAAGGCCGTTAGCACCTGCGATAGCGGAGATCGCACCGAGGTTTGTCCATGTGAATAATGCCTGGAACTGACCAGCGAAGAAACAGAAAGCAACATAGGAACCCATGTTAGCCATCTGACGGCTCATAGCTTTATGGATGGAAGCAAGGTCCGGATAGGAACCAGTAACTTTACCATAAACGATACCCGGTACGGAGAACATTACGAAGATAACTGCGATAACGCCCTTAAGTAACGGAGAACCTACGAACTCACCGTTCGGACCAGATGTGATGCCTGTGAAGAAGGATACTGCCCACATAGCGATAACTGCTACTAAAGCGATACCAGCTGCTTTCAGACCTTTCATCTGAAGCGGTGTTGTCTCTTCGATCTCTTCAACTTCACCTTCGTACTTACCGAAACGCGGCTCGATAACCTTTGTTACGATAGTACCAACAAGGATTGTGCAGAGGAAGAAGGAACCGATCTTGATAAACCAGTTACATGTAGCCTCAACAGTGTACTGAGAGAATGTGTCCGGAAGGAAACCTTCAAGAGCCTGGTTTGTGAAGCCCTGGATAAGAGTATCTGTACCAGAGATGATCGGGTTAGCTGCGTAACCAACGTTAGCACCTGCATAACCGCAAAGCATACCTACGATCGGGTGTCTGCCTACGCCGATGTAAACGATAGCGGAAAGCGGCGGAACAAGGATACCAGCTGCGTCAGAAGCAAGGTTCATGATCATACCCATTGCTGCACAAGCATACGGGATCAGGCCTGCCGGAACATTGCCCATTACTGTACGAAGGAATACGCTAACTAAGCCAGCCTCCTCACAGAAACCGATTGCAAGTGTCATGGAAAGAACCAGTGCTAACGGGCCGAATCCAGAGAAGTTAGTTGTCATCTTTGTGATTAACCACTGGATACCTTCTTTAGTGAAGAAGTTCTGGGCACTTACCATTTCCTGAGTAGCCGGGTTAAGAAGCTCAACACCTGCGATGGAGCAGATAGCACCGATTACCGCAACGATTAAGAATAAGATACAGAATAAAATCGTTGGCGGCGGTAAAACGTCACAAGCCTTCTCTACAACGTGCATAAAGACGTCGAGAAAGCCTTTCTTTTCAGATGTCTTGTTGTTTGACATAAGAAAAACCCCCTTTGGTAAAAAATATTAATAACACATGCTCATATGTATGTAATGAATGTGTGTTATCCATGAGTGGTTGCACGGAATTTTATCTGGGCGCGCCCCATGTGATTCCGCGTATATGAATTCATGTATATCATATAAAAAAAACGGGAATTTTTCAAGTATGTGACAGTAAAAAAAAAGAAAATGATGAAAAAACTTGAAATAAATTTACAAAAACTTAGCAACATAGATGGTGTAGATAGCGAAAATTTTGCGACAACTATAAAAGAGTGTGAAGAAAATTAAGAATTTATAAAATGGCGGGCAAAAAAAAGACCGCCCCACGGAATGTGGAGCGGTCCTTGCTTCAAATAATATCGCTTTTATATATGTAGAAACCAGATATTACATGATACCTGCCGGTAAGTACATACCAACGCCTGGTCCGATCGGGATTCCAGCAAGGCTCCAGATTACCACGAAGATGATCCAGATGATCTGAAGGATGATGGATAACGGGATCAGGTTACCGATCAGTGTACCGATCTTAAGATCCTTGTCGTATTTGGATTTCGCAACTTCGAGTACCATCCAGATATACGGAGACATCGGTGTCCAGCAGTTGAACGGGGAGTCACCAAGACGGTATAAAAGCTGTGTATAACCCGGGTGGAAGCCAAGGAGCATGAACATCGGAACGAAGATCGGAGCGAAAATAGCCCACTTCGCAGAACCGGAGGAGATAAAGATATTAACGAATGCGCAGAGAACGATGAATGCTACGCAAAGCGGAATACCTGTAAATCCAATGCTCTCGAAGAAGTCAGCGCCTGCGATCGCAAGCATTGTGCCGAGTTTTGTCCAGTTGAAGAGACCCTGGAACTGACCGCAGAAGAAGCAGAACAGAACGTAGGAACCCATAGCGGACATCTGTCTTGTCATAGCCTTGTTTACGTCAACAACATTCTTGTAAGCTTTGGAAACAATACCAAAGGAAAGACCACACAGAGAGAATAAAACGAAGAGGATCGGAATCATGCCCTTTAAGAACATGCCCTTTAACGGTCCGCCATAGAACAGTGCTGCGATCAGAGCAATGTAAACGATAGCTGTGATGCCTGCTGCGCGGAGACCCTTCTTCTGGTCTGCAGTTACTTCGTCGATCTTGTCGCCGGAAGCGCCTTCATATTTGCCGAAACGCGGCTCGATGAGCTTGATGGAAACTGTACCGATAACGATAGAGCAAAGGAATGTGGATGCAATCATGAAGTACCAGTTACATGCAGCATCAACTGCAAATGTTGTATCCGGAATGAAGCTCAGGATTGCATCGTTTGTAAGACCCTGTAACAGAGTATCTGTACCAGCGATCATAAGGTTCGCTGTGAAACCTGCCTGTGCACCTGCGTAACCAACCATCATACCGATAACCGGATGTTTGCCAACGCCCATGTAAACAAGAGCTGCAAGCGGCGGGATAACTACCATCGCTGTATCGGATGCGATGTTACCAACGGTACCTACGAATGCGATTACGTACGGAACCAGTGTTGCCGGAACGTTCTTTAATGCTGTGTTAAGCAGAGCGATGAGCATACCGGACTCCTCGCAGAGACCGATAGCAAGTGTCATGGCGATAACCAGACCAAGCGGTGCGAAGCCTGTAAAGTTCTTAACCATGTTGTTAAGGAACCAGTGAAGGCCTTCTGTGGAGAATAAGTTAGCAGCAGTTACTGCTTCTCCTGTTGACGGGTTAACCAGAGAAACTCCTGCGATGTTGAAGATTGCGCCAATTACAGCAACAACTACGAACAGAACGCAGAAAAGGATTGCTGGCGGCGGAAGCTTGTTACAAACTGCCTCGATGCCAGAGATCATTGAGTCAACCCAGGATTTTTTTGTGGTTGTGTTTGATTTGGACATATAAAACCCTCCTATTTGTTTTAGCGAATATTTAGCAGAAAAATGAATCGCCTTTACCAATATTAGCACATAGTGATGGAAAAATCTACAAAAAATTTACGCAAAGTTTATAAAAATTTATGAAATAAGAGCGGAAAAGATCCTGAGGAGAAGGGAAGAACCAAAAGGAACGGACAAAATCAGACTTTGCTTGCGTTTAGGCACGATTCATGGTAAAATATATAAGATATTTTTTTGATTTTAGGAGGATCATGACATATGTTTGATTTTTTATCAGATATGGATTTGTGGAAGCTGAACACGGTCACAGACTATCTTATGTT
>JAFUMF010000228.1 GCA_017482945.1 Lachnospiraceae bacterium | reverse complement strand
AGTGCAACTGATATTGCAAAATCTGTGGATGTGGATTTAGACGTGATCGCGGCTGAAGCCACAGAAATCGCAGAGGAATTAATTGAAATCGCAAAAATGAAAGAAGGCCAGATCATGGTCATCGGCTGCTCCTCCAGCGAGATCGCGGCACATGCGATCGGCTGCTACTCCAGCAAAGAAGTGGGCCAGACCGTATTCAATGCCCTTTATAAAGTAGCAAGAAAACATAAAATTTATCTGGCTGCCCAGTGCTGCGAGCACCTGAACCGCGCACTGATCATCGAAGAAGAGGCAGCTGTGAAATATGGCCTTGAAATGGTCAATGTAAAACCGCAGTTAAAGGCCGGCGGCTCCTTCTCCACCGCAGCCTGGAACGGATTTACTGCTCCATGTGCTGTCGAGAAGATCCAGGCACATGCCGGAATTGATATCGGTGATACACTGATCGGCATGCACCTTCGCTCTGTGGCTGTGCCGGTGAGAACGAAGAAGAACTCCATTGGTTCTGCACATGTGGTATGTGCGAGAACGAGACTGAAATTTATTGGTGGAGAGAGAGCGATTTATCAGTAGGAATTTGCTCTGGTGCGAGCCAACTTATGTAATTTAAAGAGCATAGCAAAACCGCCAGTTTAGTCGGATTGTTCTCCGACTGGACTGGCGGTTTTTAATTTGTTTATTTATTACACCTCATGCCGATATTCATAATAAAAATCATCACCCTCGTGCGACGTAGTAAATCCCACTGTAATTACCGGCACATTGTTGTCTTTCAGATACTCTAACACTTTCTTATCAGCCACTAACAATTCACAAACTTCTTTTCCTCTCGCATCCAGGCTCTCACGAAATGCCTCCATATGTTCTTCCTGCGGTGTGGACATTTCGAGCTCAACGATCAACTCTCCTGAAACAGAGTCAATTCCAAACCGGGTAAGCACCGGGGAACCATATGGAATCTCCTCGGATCCGTCTTTTAAGTATTTTTTCTGCCTCAGCGCTTCCGCGTAATCATAGGCAATGGTCTGTGCCTTTAATTCATTTTTCGGCTGCGCAACTTTATTCTGATCTCCACTGTAACCAGTCATAATCTGGCGGGAGCCAACACTTCCACCACTCTTATCCTCGCCTGCATACCGATCGATTTCAATTCGATAAACCAGCTTTCCATATGTAGTTTCTCTGTACAGGCATTCGTAAAGGGAGTTGTATGCCTCGTCGGCATGATCCATGGCTTCTTTCGTCATTTCCACCGGCGCATGAAAAATATCGACATGTAACGAGATATTCTGGTATGCTTTCTGGTTCAGATTCCGCTTTAAAAGCAACTCGTCGATATCACATTCCAGTGAGATATCGTAAATCTCAAGGAAATCCTGATTCGCCGTCCATGCATCCAGCGCCGTTTCAAAATCGGAGCGAATCTCCTCATGCGAGAAATCTCTGGAATTTAGCGGCGGTTTGCCAGACTGCATAAGAGCATATGCGCCACTAAAACAGAAGATTGCAATGATCGTCGCGATTAATACTTTGATTTTTATATATACTCCTCCTTTCGTAAATGCACATTATTTTTTGTATATATATATTAACATATACAAATAAAGTGCGCAATGCGTGATTCCGTTTCCCAACACTTTTAAGGAATCTCCCATACCAAGTTCCGATTGATATCAAAAAGCACCGCCAGTTCCGGCCATGGTGAACGACGTCTCACCACCCTGCCATAACTGACGGTGTTATTTTTTCACTATTCTATTGTTTCAATCTCAAATGCTCACTTACTTCCCAGCGCGAACCGCCTCGAAATCTTCTTCAATCTCTTTGGACGGAGCCTCTGTCATCAGGGAACATACCACGATGCAGATTGCGGAGAAGATGAATGCCGGAAGAAGCTCGTAGATGGCGAATACGCCGCCCATCTTGCTGATGACCAGTTTCCAGAGGAATACCATGCCGGCGCCTCCTACCATACCGGCGATCGCACCGGCTTTGTTGATGCGCTTCCAGAACAGGGAGAAGAGCATCAGCGGTCCAAAGGTCGCGCCGAAACCTGCCCACGCGAAGGAAACGATCTGGAAGATGACACTGTCTTCATCCATTGCGATCACGATACCGATCAGTGCCAGAACCAGCAGTGTAATACGAGAAATGGTCATGACCTGTTTGTCGGTAGCGTCTTTCTTATAAATACCTTGGTAAATATTTTTCGCAAAGGCAGATGCCGCGATCAGCAGGTAGGAATCGGAAGAGCTGATTGTCGCAGCCAGAATTCCGGCCATAACAAATCCGGCAAAAATCGGTGTCAGAGAGTTTGTTGCCAGTGTGATGAAAATATTCTCGGCTGCAGATTTTGTCAGATGTGCATCCGGATAAATCTGACGGCCTACGATACCGATGAACACTGCAACAGCAAGAGAGATCGCTACCCATACCATCGCAATGCGGCGGGAGCGGTCCAGTTCCTCTTCTTTACGGATCGCCATAAAGCGGAGAAGTACCTGCGGCATGCCGAAGTAACCAAGTCCCCATGCTAACATGGAACAAACAGTCAGAAGGCTGTAGTCCGCAACTTCGCCGAAGAGCGGTTTGCCTGCTTCCACGATCTGATGGTTATTTTCATCCAGAACCGGTGTTGCAAGTCCGAAGAACTCTAAGAATCCCGGGATCTCTTTTGCATTTTCAAGCACTGCGCCAAAGCCGCCGGCCTGAATGGTGCTGATCACTACGATTACAGTAAGTGCAACGATCATAACGATCGCCTGCATGAAGTCAGATGCACTTTCCGCAAGGAATCCACCTAATAATGTGTACAAAAGTACAAAAACTGCACCGACGATCATCATCTGTACATACGGTGCGCCGAACAGTGTGGAGAACAGCTTACCACATGTTACAAAGCAGCTTGCAGCATAAACCGTGAAGAAAATCAGAATGAACATCGCTGCAAGGAACATGATCACCTTTTTCTCTTCTCTGAAACGGTTGGAGAAGAACTCCGGAAGTGTGATGGAGTTATTTGCACGCACACTGTAGCGGCGAAGGCGTTTGGATACGATCAGCCAGTTGAAATATGTACCGACAGCCAGACCGAATGCGGTCCAGAACGCATCTGCGAGTCCGCACCAGTATGCAACGCCCGGAAGTCCCATTAAGAGCCATCCGCTCATATCGGAAGCCTCCGCACTCATCGCTGTGACCCACGGGCCCAGTGAACGTCCACCGAGAAAATATTCCTCCGAGTTTTTATTGGCACGCTTTGCATAAAGCACGCCGATTCCAATGACCACCGCCATATAGATGACCATTGCGATTAGAATTTGTAGAGTATTACCATCCATACTCAATCCTCCTGTTTTGTGTTACTCTCGCGAATTTGATTGTTTTCTGGATTATTTTCCTGCTATTTTCGCGTAAATTATTCTCAGTCTACCACGCCACTGCAATAAAGTCAAATAAAGTTTTATTCGGTAATTTTTTTGCTTGCCTCGAACGCCTGCTCAAGATCGGCGATCAGTGTATCCACATCCTCAAGACCAACATGAAGGCGGATCAGGTTTGTTGGAATATCCAGTGCCGCTGCCTCTTCTTCACTCATACCTACAGTCGGCATCACACAAAGGCTCTCAAATCCGCCCCAGCTTACGCCAAACTGGAACATCTTGAGGGAATATACAAACTCTGTTGCCTGTGCCGCTGTGCCGTCGTACACAAATGCGAGAAGACCATTTGTCTTGCCCTTTAAGTACTTATCAACCAGCTCTTTCTGCGGATGGCTGTCGAGGCCCGGGTAGAATACCTGTTTTACGCACGGATGCTGCTCCAACCACTTGGCAACCTTTAAGCCACTTTCGCCGTGTGCCTTCACACGAACCGGCATTGTGCGTAGGCCGCGGATCAAAAGCCATGCCTGGTGCGGGTCCATGCATGCGCCCATGAGCTCTCTCTCGTTCTGGGAGATGCTTGCGATCTTTTCTGCAGAGCCTGCAACTACACCTGCGATGATGTCACTGTGGCCGCCCATATATTTGGACGCTGTGTGGCAGACCAGATCGATTCCGTAGGAAATCGGATTCTGGTGGAGCGGAGTTGCGTATGTATTATCGATGACTGTGCCGATGCCATGCTCTTTGGCGATCTTGGCAACCTCCTCGATGTCCTGCATGTAGAGTGTTAAACTGGACGGGCTCTCTAAGTAAATAAGAGTCGTCTCCGGGCGGATCGCTTTTCTGAATTCATCTGGATCCACGCCATGTACAAATGTGTGGGTCACGCCGAATTTCTCAGCCAGATATTTTGTAATAAAAGTACGAGTCGGGCCGTAGATGGTGTACGGTGCAATAATGTGACAATCTTTCTTTACGAAGTGCATGATCGCTGCGGAAATTGCTCCCATACCGGAGGTGAAGCATGCTGCTGCCTCTGCACCTTCCAGTGCTGCGATCTTGCGCTCTGCAATATCGATGGTCGGGTTGGAAACACGGCTGTATACAAAACCGCTGTCCGGAACACCATTCTTCGGTGTCGGCTTTACGAACAGAGAGTTCTGGAAGATCGGCGGAACGATCGCGCCCATAAACTGCGCATATTCATCGCCTAAATGTGTGCAAATATCCTGAGCTGACTTATAGTGCTCATCCTGTGGTTTAAGAACTGCCATGGTTGACATCCTCCTATGTATCCTATGGAATTTAATTTGTGTTCACAGGATGATTATAGCACTTATTCGGCGATTGAAAAGAGTTTTCTTTATTTGATTCATTGGCTGGTCGTATTTATGGCAATACTATATTTACAAAGGAGGCTCCATGAAGCAAACAAACACCATGAATCTTAAAGCAAAAGAATTTGCCATCCAGTTGTTCTGGGAAATCATCGGGAGTATTTTTATTGCCGCAGGCATCTACAATTTTGCGGACCAGGCAGAATTCCCAATGACCGGCTTTTCCGGAATTTCCATTATCCTATATCGATTCTTCCAGATTCCCATCGGACTTTCCACGATTTTATTGAATGTGCCGGTCGCTTTTTTATGCTACAGACTGCTTGGAAAGAACTTCTTCCTCAGTTCCATCCGCTGTATGATCGTTTCCTCTATCTTTATTGACTATCTTGCACCACTGTTTCCGGTCTATAAAGGAAGCCGTCTTCTTGCCGCACTTTGTACCGGTATTTTCGGTGGTATCGGCTATGCTCTGATTTACACCAGGAACTCTTCGACCGGAGGTTCCGATTTTATTATCATGGCAGTCAAAGCCTTAAAACCACACTTATCTCTGGGAAATATTTCCTTTTTGTCCGATGTGGGCATCATTCTCATCGGAGGAATTTTGTTCCGCGATGTGGATGGAATCATATACGGCATGATCGTCAACTATCTGTTTGCGATTGTTGTGGATCAAGTCATGTACGGCATCAACGCCGGAAAGGTCGCTCTCATCGTTACGACCCATGGGAAAGCTGTCTGCGATGCCATTGCCTCCACCTGCAATCGCGGCACCACGATTCTTCCGGCCCGCGGTGGATACAAAGAAGAGCGGCGCCAGGTGGTCCTGTGTGCCTGCAGTACAAAGGAAATGTACAAAGTCCAGCAAACTGCAAAAGAGACAGACCCGGCCTCCTTCGTCATTATTATGGAGTCCAACGAAGTCCATGGCGAAGGATTCCGGATGACGAAAGTCGGGGAAGCCAGATAAGCTTCCCCGATCACACTCCCATGTTATTCTATTTCCGTCATCTGCTTCACATTCTCAAGAAACCGCTGAAGCATCATGTTTCCGGCTTCTTTCTTCCACGCCGCGATGATTTCCACCACTTCCCCGTCACCGACAAGCGGAACGAACACGAGATTTTTTGTATTTACCAGTTTCTCTGTCACATACGCCGGCAGAATGGAAATTCCCTGTTCGGCCGCGATCATCATAAGAATGCTCTCCGCATCGTTGGAGCGGAACAAAATATTGGGCTGATAGCCGGCTTCTTCATATTTCTCATAAAACCGCAGATCGCCCACCGATTCACCGTTGCTTGATGGCGTCATAAATAGAATTCTCTCATTTTTCAGCTCCTGACGCTTTAAGGACCGTCGCTGTGCGAATGGATGGCTTCGGTAGACCGCCACCATCAGAGGACTTCTCTCCATGAGCATACACTCCACATCCTCGCTCTTCACGATCTCCGTGCTGTCCCAGGTAAAAATCATATCAAATTCATCCTTTAAGAGACCTGCCGCCAGCAAATCCGTGTTTCTTCTATAGCAGGAAATCAAAACGTTTGGATATTCTCCATGGAACCGTTTCAGCATGGTATTGATCCGGTCATTGCGCTCGAATCCCTTTGTATAACCGATCCTTAAAGTTCCGACCATACCGACCGATGCCTCCTGCACCCGGTTCACAGCCCGGTCCACACGCTCTAAAATCGTTCTCGCATCAGACAAAAATGTAATACCGGCGGGAGTCAGGGTGATCGGCCGGCTTCCACGGTCAAACAATATCACCCCAAGAATCTCCTCCAGCGACCGGATCTGCTGTGTGATCGCTGTCTGCGAAATGTAATATTGCTCCGCCGCTTTCGTAAAACTCTGGCTTTCCGCAGCCGCCACAAAATATCTCAGTTGGTTCGTATTCATACTGCCAATTTCTCCTCTCCGGATTCGTACATTTCTTCATAACTTTTTCTTATGATAACATGTGGAATTGCTAGTTGTAAATCCCCCTATTTCGTTTTATCATAAGAAAGAATTACACTGTGTATTAGGTACGCTCGTCATGAGCCTGCCTATCTGCACGTTTCACTGCGGCTGTCATTCTCTCACCATACCTTTTCCGGCACCGCAGTGAATACTCCCCAATCTCCAATATAAGACGAAAAAGACCACTTTTCCAGATTTCCTCCGAAATAAAGTGGTCTTTTTCTATTTATGAAGCTTTATTATTTTTCGATCATAATGCTTAAGATCTCAACGTTAGTCTCTTTCATACCTTCTTTAGCAAGACGGCCAACGCTTAAGATCGTGTCCTCGATACCGGCTTTTACAATGCCGTCACCATCCTCGAAGTTCTGTCCGCGGATGTACATGTTGTAGCCGATGATACCAGCGTCAACAGCCTCAGCGATCTTCGCTGCACAAGATGCCTTCGCACCGTCACATACCATACCGGATACGATCGCAACTGCGTTGATCACTGTATGTACCACTGCATCAAAGTCACCGCCATTTAAGTAAGCGATACCTGCGCCAGCGCCGGCACCAGCACTTACTGCACCACAGAATGCAGAGAGACGGCCGATCGGAGTCTTCTGGTGAATGGTTGTAAGATCAGAAAGGGCCAGTGCACGGTACATCTTGTCCTCGTCCACACCAAGCTCTCTGGCATAAACAATAACAGGAATAGAAGCTGTCATACCCTGGTTGCCACTACCGGAGTTGATGATAACCGGAAGCTCACATCCGTTCATTCTCGCGTCAGAACCAGCCGCTGCCATCGCTCTTGCTCTTGTTCTTACATCGGTACCGTTCATATCGATCAGCACTTTACCAATGTTAGCGCCGTAATTACCGCGGAGACCTTCCTCAGCAATCGCCATATTAAACTCAATCTGACGGCCAAGAACTTCCTTAATATCAGCCACATCCACAGTATTAATGAAATCCCAGATATCCTTCATATTAAGAAGAGAACGATCAGTCAGACCTTCCTCACTCTCACCTTCCACAGCAACTTCCTTCAGAATCTCACCATTCTTCTCAATGAGGACCACATTTGTATGATAGTTCACAATACGAACCTTCGCATAAGACTCGCCCTTATATAAAGTAACAATAATATCAAAAGTAAGGCCATTGTCCACATGCTCAACAGAAATCTCCGCAGTCTCCAGGAACTCCTTCATTCCCTTGATCTGCTCCTCTGTCACATTCGCGATAACCTCAAGCTCCTTATCCGGGTCACCGCCCACAATACCAGCCGCCGCAGCCGCCGGAATACCTTTCAGACGATTCGTATTCGGAACGATAACAGACTTCACATTCTTAATAATACTACCACTCGCTCCAATATGCACCTTCTCCGGCAACTCACCCAAAACCTTCCGAGCAACCGCCGCCGCATACGCCAAAGCAATCGGCTCCGTACAACCCATAGCCGGCTTCAGTTCCTCTTCAAGAATACTAACATAAGCACCATACTTCAAATCAGTCTTCAGCATACCAACTACCATCCTTCCTAAGTAAAAATTTATAACAATCCCCGTTTCTCTGCGCATGCCAATTCCTAGCCGCTAGGAATGAGTGATATTTCTAACGGCGTACTTCCGCCAAGTTGACTCAGTATAAAAAACACTTGCGCATTATCTAAATCTACTGTACCATAAAACCATCTAAAAGTAAAATTTAACGTTTTAAACATATCATTAAAAATATTTAAATCATTTTATACCCACACCCAAAAGGAGGCCCCCACATATGGAACTACGCGAAATCCAAACCTTCCTACAAGCCGCCCAACTAAAAAGCTTCTCCAAAGCCGCCAAACACCTGGGCTACTCCCAAGCCGCCGTCACCATCCAGATCAAAAACCTGGAAGAAGAACTCGGCATCCATCTTTTCGACCGCATCGGCAAACAAACCATCCTCACCCACCAGGGTGCCATCTTCTACGACTACGCCATCTCCATCATGAAAGACCTGGAATGCGCCAAAGCCGCCGTCACAGAATCCACCGAACTGACCGGCGCCCTCACCATCGGCACCATCGAGTCCATCTGCGCATCCATCTTCCCGCCGCTCCTGGAACAATTCCACAAGCTGCATCCAAAGGTAAAAATCAGCATCGTTCTGGACTCCCCGGATGTCCTCCTGGACCGTATGAACAAAAACGCCATCGACCTGGTCTACCTTCTGGACCAGCGGATCTATGACCATAAGTGGGAAAAAGTACTGGAAGAGCCGGAAGACATTGTTTTCGTCTCCTCCTCCGACCATCCATGCGCAAAAAAAACAGCCCAGACCAAACAACCGCTGACACTGGAAGAAATCCTTCCGGAGAATTTTCTTCTGACCGAAAAAGATGCCAGCTACCGTTTCGTCCTAGACCGGTACCTGGCTGCCAACAGTTTAAAAATTGAACCATTCCTTGAGATCGGAAACACAGAGTTTATCATCAACCTACTGAAAAACAACGCAGGCTTAAGTCTCCTCCCAGAATTCTCCGTCAAAAACGAAGTAACGGCAGGACGCCTTAGCATCCTGCCGATCAAAGATTTCCATATGAAAATCTGGCGCCAGATCCTGTACCACAAAGACAAGTGGATCACAAGAGAAATGAACGCCTTTATTGAACTTGCAAAGCAGATTTCTTAAGCTTCCTTCTTCACAACGAACTTCGGAAGAATGACCATTACAAGAACTACGACCACAAAAGCCGTACTGGAAATAATTGTCAGGTTATAGTCACCGGTCATGTCATACATGGTTCCGAACAGTGTGTTGAACGGTGCCGAGATCAGCATGCCGAACATGGACACATAAGAATATGCGCTTGCATACGTATCGCCCTTCCAGAACAGTCTGCAGAACAGCGGCATTAACACCGTGGAAAGCGGCATTGTGATTCCATAAAGCAGGGAACCTGCCATCATTGTCGCCGGAGCACCCATGAAAATCATCATATGACCGACAATGGCAATGATAATGGAAATTACAAACACCTTAATCACTCCGAAGGAGTCACAGAACTTACCAAGGAACAGCTTTGTAGTCATATTTCCGCAAAGTGCCAGAGATGTGAGCATCGCCGCCATCGCCATCGAAAGTCCTGCCTGAAGTCCACAGGACGGAAGGAAGGAATTCAGATAAGAGCTGATGATAGAGCATGCGTACGCAGTCAGAGAAATGTAGAAAATCGGCTGTTTTGCAAAATCGCTGAATTTCTCTTTCTTTGCTGCCACACCTTTGTTGTCTGTCTTCGCCACATAATTCTCGTCTGCACCATACGGAATCATTCCCTTATCTTCCGGCCTGTATCTGAGAATGAACAGAGAGAACGGAAGAATCAGAACGATCACAACAACACCAATGATCATATAGCTGGCTCTCCAGCCATATGCCGGAATCAAAATACCAAGTGCACTGCTGCCGATCATTCCCACCAGACCGGAAAATGCCGCAGAAATGCCGACTGCAGTTCCTGTATTTTTATAGAACCAGTTGCCAAGTAAAATCGGCGCCGGAATAACACCGATGAAAGATGCCGCACATCCCTGAATAATTCCGAATACATAGAACTGCCACAGTTCTGTAAACGTACCCTGCAAAACACTGATACCGCCCATGACCACGGTCGCCACACTGACGATCACGCGAACATCTTTTTCGCGGAACAGTTTTGCCACAAACGGCATTGTGAGCGCCTGGCTCATGGTAAACAGCGTTCTGAAAAGGGTAAATTTACCCATTTCAAATCCCAGGTCGTCACAGACCGGAGAGAAAAACACTCCGGCACAGTTGCTGATAAGACCAAGGCCCGCGCCCTGCATCATACAGCAAGCAATTAAAATGAGCCATGCATAATGCATTTTTTGTTTCTTTGGCTGCATTTATTTCCCTCATTTCTAATTTCAAATTTGAACAAAGTCCTCTAGCATTGTACTATGCCTGTCTGTTTCTTTCAAGCAATACTTTTCCGGCACAAACTTCTGTCTGCGCGCGCCAGATACATTTCTGGCAGTATAAGCATTTACCCGGGTCTTTTCCCTCTTTTACATCGTTGGCCCAGTTATAGTTCACAAGCACACCGCGGCCGATGTTGATCATGTCTGCCTTGGTATCTTCGAGAGCCGCCTCGGCCATCTCTCCGTTCTGGATTCCGTATACTGCAAATACCGGAACAGAAACTGCCTCTTTGATTCTCTTACCGCCATAAACAGCAGCCGCAAACGGATAGTCATCCGGCTTGATCTGGTCTGCATCCTGAGAAAAGCCATAGGAAACGTTGATAAAGTCGATTCCATGCTCCTCCAGCCATTTTGCATGGGCAATGCCATCCTCGATGGTCGGCTCAAATGCGCCGAGACGGATTCCCACCACAAAACTCTCCGGCACAATCTTGCGGATTCCCTCTAAAATGTTTTTGAGGATCAGCATATCGTCTGCATTATATTCATCGGTTCTCTTATTGACTCTGCGGTTCATGAACTGGCTTAAGAGATAGCTGTGGCAGCCGTGAAGTTCCACACCGTCGTAGCCAGCTTCATACGCACGTCTCACCGCCTGGATATATTCTTCCTCCAGCACATGGATCTCGTCCACTGTCAACTCACGGCCATGTTTCGCAATCGCCTTATGTTCTACAGTGTAATCACTTGGACATACTCTGTCTTCTTCGGAAGAAATCACACCGGCATGGTGGATCTGAACGAAGATCGGAGTTCACTCCGCATGGACTGCATCCACGATTTTTTTCAGTCCCGGAATCTGTGCGTCATCCCAGATACCAAGCTGGTCGCCGCTCAGTCTTCCCTGACGATTGATGCAGGTCGCCTCCTGAATCACCAGACCTGCGCCGCCTTTTGCGATCGCACGATAATGATTGACATTTTTCTCTGTGACCATACCGCTGTCATCGCACCATCCGAAGCATACCATCGGCGGTACACAGATTCTATTTTTGATTTCCAGCCCCTTTAAGTTCCAAGAAGTGAATAAATTACTCAATTTTCTCCTGCCTTTCTTACTGAGAATAACGTTTATAACCTAAGATTATATTTTACCACTATTCCGTCCATTTTCCTAGATTTTTTCTATCTTTTTTCCATAAATAACTTGCATGATAAATCAGAAGTCATTATAATGAAACAAAGCGTTAAAGCGCAGCCAGAAAAGAGGAAAAAAATGTCGGCATCCGCCGGCAGAACGGAGGAAAAATTTATGGCAAAGAAAGATATCGATTGGGGTAGTCTCGGATTTGGTTATTCCAAAACTGATTACAGATATGTTTCCAATTACAAAAATGGTGCGTGGGATGAAGGTATCCTCACAACTGATGACATGATCACATTAAGCGAGTGTGCATGTGTATTCCAGTACGCACAGACATGTTTCGAAGGCTTAAAAGCTTACACAACAGAGGACGGTCACATCGTAACATTCCGTCCTGACTTAAACGCAGAGCGTATGCAGACTTCCGCAGCACGCCTTGAGATGCCGGTATTCCCGAAAGAGAGATTTATCGACGCGATCACTCAGGTCGTTGCAGCAAACGAAGATTTCGTACCGCCGTATGGTTCCGGTGCAACTCTTTACATCCGTCCGTATATGTTCGGAACAAACCCGGTTATGGGTGTAAAACCGGCTGATGAATATCAGTTCCGTACCTTCTGTGCTCCGGTTGGTCCGTACTTCAAGGGCGGCGCAAAACCGATCACAATCCGTGTAACTGATTTCGACCGTGCTGCTCCAAACGGCACAGGCCATGTAAAAGCTGGTCTTAACTATGCAATGAGCTTACATGCGATCGTTGATGCTCACAACCAGGGCTACAACGAAAATATGTACTTAGATGCTGCTACAAGAACATACGTAGAAGAGACAGGCGGCGCAAACTTCATGTTCGTAACAAAAGACGGCACAGTTGTTACTCCGAAGTCTTCCAGCATTCTCCCGTCCATCACACGTCGTTCTCTCCTTTATGTAGCTGAGCATTACCTTGGCTTAAAGGTTGAGGAGCGTCCGATTCCGCTTGCAGAAGTTTATGATATGGCTGAGTGTGGTCTCTGCGGTACAGCTGCAGTTGTATCTCCGGTCGGCAAGATCGTTGACCACGGCAAAGAGATCCTCTTACCGAGCGGTATGGATGAGATGGGCCCGATCACAAAGAAACTCTACGACACATTAACAGGCATCCAGATGGGCCGTATCGAGGCTCCGGAGGGATGGATCCACGTAATTAAATAAAGATTGTAGTGAGTGGCTGTTCAGTTATTATGAGCAGCCACTTTTCACTGGCAAATTTATGTTTTCTTTTGATTTAGATTTCTGAATTTCTGGAAATCCTTTATTTAAATTATTCCCTCACAATTCAATACATTTTAAGGGAAAATTAACCTTACTTATTGATTTTCCCCTTAATTTATAATATATTTTAAGGGAAAGCGAGGTGTATAAGGGAATGAGACCATTTAATTACTCAAATTTAAAAGAACAAAAATGGGATTCTGATATTCTCGGATATATTGCAGCAATCTATAAAGAAGCTGGCAAGCAGGAATTATACTTGAAACAGCGACCAGAAGAACTTGAGAAACTTGTAGAAATAGCCAAGATTCAGAGCACGGAAAGTTCTAATGCAATTGAAGGTATTGTAACTACTAGTACTCGTATAAGACAGTTGGTAGAAGAGAAAACCATGCCAAAAACCCGCGATGAACAAGAAATTGCCGGTTATCGAGATGTTTTAAATATCATTCATGAAAGTTTTGATGCAATTCCACTTTCGCAGAATTATATCTTGCAACTCCATAAGATTATGTACAGCCATATGAATAATCCAATGGCAGGACGTACAAAAAATAATCAAAACTTCATTACCGCAAAATATCCAGATGGTCATGTAGAAACCATCTTCACTCCACTTGCACCATATGAAACACCTGAAGCACTTGATCGAATTTGTGAAGAATACAATCGTGTAATTGGAAATATGGAAGTAGAACCTCTGATTGCAATCCCAATTTTTATCCATGACTTTCTTTGTATTCATCCTTTTAATGATGGTAACGGTAGGATGAGCAGACTGCTTACTACTCTGCTTCTTTATCGAAATGGATTTAATGTTGGAAAATATATATCATTAGAGGCAAAAATTGCCAAGAATAAGGACCTTTACTATCATGCACTCAACCGCTCGCAAGATGGATGGCATGAAGGATGCGAAGACGCTCTTCCATTCATAAAATATTTCCTTGGAATTGTCCTAGCTGCATACAGAGATTTTGAGGATCGATTCTCTATTATAGAAGAAAAATTACCTGCCATTGATATTGTACGAAAAGCAACATTAAATAAAATCGGAAAATTCAACAAACAGGACATCCGAGAACTTTGCCCATCTTTAAGTATCAGTTCCATCGAAAGTGCTCTTAGAAAAATGGTTGCTTCTGGGGAACTCAGACGCGATGGCTCTGGAAGATCTACTTTCTATTATCGTTTGAAATAACCTTAAATAAAATACTCTTCCCTTAAAAACCTACCAATTCTAAGGGAAGAGTATTATTTTTTTATATTCTTTTCATGAAATTTGATTTTTGAATCACTTCTTCAAATACAAAATATTCAACCATTTTTCTGCATTTTATCTGCCTTGCAGAACATAAAGAATCCAATAATCAGAAGAACTGCAATCACAGCTACTCCCAGATTTGCAACACCAGTCACCTGTGCAACTACGCCGATTAAAAATGTTCCTACAAAAGACGCGCCTTTTCCGCATATATCATAAATTCCAAAATACTCACCGGATTTCTCCGCCGGAATGATCTTAGCGAAGTACGATCTTGCCAGCGCCTGAATCGCTCCCTGGAACATGCCGACGCAAACAGCTAAGAACCAGAATTCCCACTGTTTATCAAGCTGAATTGCAAAGAGTGCAATACAAATGTAAGCGCCGATGCAGACTTTCAGAAGCTTTCCTGTTTCGTGATTTCCGGATAATCTGGAGAAAATCAACGCACACGGGAACGCAACGATCTGTGTTACAAGCAGAGCCAGAAGAAGTCCTGCAGTGTCCAGCCCCAGCGCACTGCCGTATGCAGTCGCCATCTCAATGATCGTATACACACCGTCAATGAAAAAGAAGAATGCCAACAGATACATAAAAATGTGTTTCTGGCTCTTGATATCCTTCAATGTCTCAACGATTCGGCTGATACTCTCTTTTAACGGATGCTCCGGCGCTTCGATGCAGTGAATCTGCTTATAATTCTTAAGAATCGGCAGAGACATTACGAGCCACCATGCTCCATTAAGAAGGAAAGCGATTATCATAGCGATTCCTATCGTCATTCCAAGGCTTTCGTAAAGAAGCACGAACACCAAAGAAATTACGAACGGAATGCAGCTTCCGATATATCCCCAGGCATATCCATTGGACGATACGCGGTCCAGCCGCTCCGGTGTCGTTACGTCCACTAACATGGCATCATAAAAAATCAAACTGGTGCTATAGCCGACTTTTGCGATCACAAACACTACCAGGAACAGGAGCCAGGACGATGGGACCCATAACAGTCCGCATGCCAGCACACCGACCATCACGCACGCCATAAACAGCGGCTTCTTAAAATTCCTGATATCAGCCATTGTACCAAGCACTGGGCCGATCAATGCCACAATCAGCGTGGAAACAGAGGCCGCATATCCCCAGTAAGCCAGGTAGTCAACCTCAGAAACTCCGGCACCTTCTGCCAGAGAGTTAAAATAAATGGGAAGAATCGTAGACACCAAGAGTGTGAATGCGGAATTTCCCACATCATACAAAATCCAGTTCTTCTCCAGCTTTGTAAATTTCATCTTTTCCATACTTACAATCCTCTTTTGTTTTCCCCTTATGCTGCAACAGGATGCATTCCTGAGAGAACGCACCCTGCGTGAAGTCATTTACTGATTTTCAGTTGTATCTTCCGGTTTGATGACAGGTTCCACCGGAATCTGCGGTTCCTCAGTCGGTTTCGCTGGCATCTCCACTGCCGATTCCTCGTTCTGAACCGCCGGGGTATCCTGCTGTACCGGAGCTGTCTCCATCTGCTGTGGACTCTGTACTTCCGTATTCTGCATTGGAACCACAGGTGCACTGCCAAGACGGCTGCCTTCTTTTTCTTCGCCTTCCACTGGCTCCGGAATTCCTTTCACCTTGCGGAAAATTTCCATGAATTCCTTACCTGTGATCGTCTCTTTTTCGATCAGATACTCTGCGATATGATCCAGCGCATCGCGGTTCTCGGAAAGAAGTCTCTTCGCTTCCGCATATGCCGCCTTTAACATCATCATAACTTCTTCATCAATCTCAGCCGCAGTTGCATCACCGCAGTTAAGGACCGTACGGCCAGTCAGATACTGGTTCTCCTGAGTCGCAAGTCCCATGAGACCAAACTTCTCAGACATACCATACTGGGTCACCATCGCACGTGCCACTCTTGTTGCCTGCTCAATATCGTTAGCCGCACCGGTGGTCACAGTATCGAAGACAATTTCCTCAGCCGCACGACCGGCAAGAGAAACAACCAGCATTGCTTCCAGTTCTTTCTTTGTATTCAGATACTTCTCTTCCTCCGGAACCTGCATCACGTAACCAAGGGCACCCATGGTTCTCGGAACGATGGTAATCTTCTGAACCGGCTCTGCATCCTTCTGAAGTGCAGTCACAAGCGCATGACCGACCTCGTGATAAGAAACGATCCTTCTTTCTTCCTTGCTTAAGATACGGTCTTTCTTCTCTTTACCAACAAGAACCAGTTCCACAGACTCGAACAAGTCTTTCTGAGAAACGGCCAGACGGCCATGCTTAACGGCGTTGATCGCCGCCTCGTTCATCATGTTGGCAAGATCCGCACCTACAGCACCGGACGTTGCCAGAGCAATCTCTTCAAAATCAACGGTCTCGTCCAGACGGACGTCCTTAGAATGTACTTTTAAAATTTCCACACGGCCCTTTAAATCCGGCTTTTCTACGATGACACGACGGTCGAAACGGCCCGGTCTTAAAAGCGCCGGGTCCAAAATCTCCGGACGGTTTGTCGCTGCCAGAACCAGAAGACCTTTGGAAGAATCGAAACCATCCATTTCGGAAAGCAGCTGGTTCAATGTCTGTTCACGTTCATCGTTTCCGCCAAATCTGGAATCACGGCTGCGTCCGATGGCATCGATCTCATCGATGAAGATGATACTCGGAGCAGACTGCTGGGCCTGCTTAAATAAGTCACGGACACGGGATGCACCCACGCCGACGAACATTTCTACGAAATCGGAACCGGACAGGGAATAAAACGGCACATGTGCCTCACCTGCAACGGCTTTTGCAAGGAGTGTCTTACCTGTACCAGGCGGTCCCACCAAAAGTGCGCCCTTCGGAAGCTTCGCACCGATCTTTGTATATTTCTGCGGGTTGTGGAGGAAATCAACAATTTCCACGAGAGATTCCTTCGCCTCATCCTCGCCTGCAACATCTGCAAAAGTCACTCCTGTCTCTTTCTGGACATAGACTTTGGCATTGCTCTTTCCTACACCCATGACGCCGCTGCCGCCGCCCATACGGTTGAACATAAAATACAGAAGACCGATCATCAGCGCCGACGGAAGAAGCCAGCCAACAAGGAACTCCATGATCACATCGCCCATCGTTGACTCTGTGGCAAAGGCATCCACACCAGCCGCATCCAGTCGATTGATCAGATCCTGATCAGCAAGTGCGACTGTATAGTACTGGATCATCCGAGAATACTCTTTGGAGGATGTCTTCGGTGTAATGTAAATCCGGCTTCCCTGAAAATCAACATGGTCCACCTCACCGCTCTCTACCATCTCGATAAACTCAATATAGCCTACCTGCTCCGTCTGGCTCTTTCTGAGCTGAGAATTCATCAGGCTGACTACAACGACTGTAATGAGAAGGATCAGAGTAAGAACACCATAATTCTGGTTACCGGGCTTTTTCCCATTTTTTCTGTTCTGATTGTTTTCCATAATTACTTCTCCATTCTAACTCTATATCGAAAATGCATTGGTCATCCATACTTCGACCCAAAGTAAAAAAAATTATACTACCCCATGATTTAACGATACTTCACCATTATAGTTTGAGTTTCTCCATATGGCAATAAAAAAAATATTAAATTTCTGTGTATTCTTTTGACAAAACTGTCCTTTTTTGCGATACTTTACTGGAACTATATGAAAAAACGGAGGCCACGCTAACATGGAACAGGTATCACATCCCATTCCGCCGATTTTCGATGAACATTCAAAAATATTGATCCTTGGATCCTTTCCGTCCGTGAAATCCAGAGAAGGGTGCTTTTTCTATCACCATCCCCAGAACCGTTTCTGGAAAGTTCTGGCCCAGGTCTTAGACCAACCGGTTCCGGAGACCATTGAAGAAAAGAAACACTTTCTCGCCAAAAACCATATCGCTGTCTGGGATGTCATTGCTTCCTGCACCATCGAAGGCTCCAGTGACAGTTCCATAAAGAATGTCGTGCCGACGGACCTGGAACCGATTCTTTCCGGCTCAC
Source organism: Lachnospiraceae bacterium (assembly GCA_017482945.1). Taxonomy (GTDB): domain Bacteria; phylum Bacillota; class Clostridia; order Lachnospirales; family Lachnospiraceae; genus Pilosibacter. The sequence goes on along the minus strand of JAFUMF010000228.1, from coordinate 1,758 downwards.
AGATCAAACAGATTTTCTGCAACGGCGGCACTTCCCACCAGTATTACCGAAAATATCAGGAACCATCCACCGGACGCACTGCGATCCGCCTTCCATCCACAAGCCCGGCCAACGCCGCATGGTCACTGGAACGTCTGAAAAAAGAATGGAGCGTCATTCTGGATGATCTGAAGAGCGAATAAACCATCACCGCCCGCGCCATACTAACCGCGGAGGTGAATTCCATGATCGACAGCAGTAAACTTGACACAGCCGACCAGTATGGCTGTAAATTTGACATTGACATCAATGCCTGCTCTCCGACGGACTGTACCGGACTGATTCCGTCCCTTCCACAGTCGGACGCAGAGGCAGAAAGCTACAACCAGATCTACAAATATCTTCCGGAGCACCTGAGCGAACCGGAAACAACGGCAAACTAGCGCAGCGAATACAGAATTTATCGTTTGCGCCATTCTGCGCATGAGGGGAGTTAGTGCGCTTGCTCCCACTCATGCCAGATTTTAAACCATAACCCTGAACGAGGTAATATTATGTCTATCACCTACACATCCTGCACCCTCTGCCCGAGAATGTGCAAAGCAGACCGCACCGCCTCCCGAGGATTCTGTCAGGCCGGTGACACCGTGAAGATCGCCCGAGCCGCCCTCCATCCATGGGAAGAGCCCTGCATCAGCGGAACCAACAGCAGCGGAACTGTCTTCTTCTCCGGCTGCACCTTAAAATGCATTTTCTGCCAGAACTATACCCTGAGCCATGAAAATTTCGGAAAAGAAATTTCCATCGCCCGCCTGGCTGAAATCTTCCTGGAGCTGCAGCAACAAGGTGCCCACAACATCAATCTGGTCACCGCCACCCATTTTCTTCCTTCCATAAAAGAAGCTCTGGACATGGTCCGCGAAGACCTTCACATCCCAGTGGTCTACAACTGCGGCGGATATGAAAGGATCGAGACGCTCCGGGAATATTCCGACTACATAGATATCTATTTACCGGACCTTAAATATTATGACAGCAACCGCTCTGAAAAATACTCAGCCGCGAAAGACTATTTTTCCGTAGCATCAAAAGCAATCGAAGAAATGATCCGCCTCACCGGAGGACTCACCTGGGATCCGGATCAGCCCATGCTCCTAAAAAAGGGCGTCATGATCCGCCACATGGTTCTCCCAGGCGCAAAAGACGACTCCATAAAACTCCTCCACTGGATGAAAGACGCTCTCCCAGAAGGTCAGTTTCTGGTAAGCCTCATGAGCCAGTACACTCCGTTTTATAAGAGCCATCTGTATCCTGAGATCAACCGCCGGATCACATCCTATGAATATGATAAAGTTCTGGATACTGCCATTGAACTTGGCCTTGTGAATGGATATATGCAGGAAAAAAGCAGTGCAAAAGAAGAATACACCCCGCCATTCGACTTAAGCGGAGTATAAAAAGAAATTTAGGACAAATTTTAAGTGGGTACCGAAAATATTCTTTATCTTTTCGATACCCACTCTACATTTCGATGTTCATCGGTTTTTATACCTCTTTTTCTTTTTAGTTTTTTAGGGTTAATGTAAAAACTAATTATTTTTTAAGGACTTTGAATTTTTGTTTTATTATTATCTATATTAAATTTTATTTCACTCTGCCGGTTTTTTGAATTTTTATTTTTCTCTTTTCTTTTTCATATCGATTACTGTAGTTCTCTTATTAATACTTTCTCGTCATATTATATAAGGAATATCAACTAATCTTTTTTATTCTTTTATT
>JAFUMF010000227.1 GCA_017482945.1 Lachnospiraceae bacterium | reverse complement strand
TCCCAGTGCAATTGAGAGAATCACATATTGAAGACCGACTGCAAAATGAATTCTTCTACACAGTACCGGAAGTGCTTTCAAAGTCTCTGCCAACGACATGACCAGACAGCCGACAAAAATTCCGATGGACGTTCCCCAGATCACAAGCATGACCGGGCCTCCGAAAAGCTCCGGCATATGATACAGATCGATGATATTACCGAAGGTTCCGCCGATGATCATCATCGTCTCACACAAAATGATATGGCTTCTTGTCCCAGTCTCGCCGATGATCCGCGGGAATACTCCGATGATCGCGAGGAATGCAAAAATTCCGGCTGCGATGACTCCGCCGGCACTGATTCCGATAACAAACAGGAGTGCCTGCCTAAGTAACATCGATCCCCCGCTCCTTTCTTCCATGGTTCTGGATCAAAGTCTTGTCCAGGTTATCCTCATAAATCCGCATCTCCACCTCAATAGGTGTCGGATCGACGGTGATCTTCCATGATGCAAAGTGATTGAAGAAAACAAGGATTCCGAGTGCAAGCCCGATGGAATAGGAAAGTTCCAGAATGGTCAGGCCATCGGACTCTGCTCCCATCACCAGCCGATACAGATTCCCGAACACATCCGTCACACTGGCATCGTTATTAAAGGTCATGATCGCAAATGCGGCACCGCAAAAAGCCACGGCTGCCACGACCGCTGTTTTGACCCACTGAAACACCTTTGTTCCGCCGGCATCCGGTCGATATTTGATCACAAAATCCGACTCACCGAGGCTGTTGATCTGAACATTCTTTTCAAGATTCTCCACCTGAGTGAGCAGGTCCATGACACTGCCCACATAGACGGCCACATGTTTCCTCATTGATTTGGCACCCGGCTCCTTGAATTTGGTGACCTTTAAGGACTTGACCCGCGCTTCCACTGCCTTATTCTGACAGTGGACCTCGGCAATGTCTTTCAGATACACATCCGGCTCATACACTTCTGTGATCTGGGAAAGCTTGATATATACGGTCTCGCTGCTCATGAAATCACCAGCCTTCCATGTTCTTCTGCCATTTCCTCATCCTGACAGACCATGGTTTCATTTCCACGATACACAAGCGTCCCGTCACTGGAAATTTCCGGCCCCTGTATATAAAACATCACGTACCAGACCATGAAAACAATGACCGCCAGCATCACCAGCGCTGCCAGAAACTGCAGTCCATTTTTAAATGAATTCATCATACTCACCTTTTTCCTTTGGTTTTGTAGGTAGTATGTGACAGATAGGCTCAATTTATGCCATTAGTTTTTCCCGAAGCTCTTTCAAGATTTTCTTTTCCAGTCTGGACACCTGTACCTGGGAAATTCCCAGACCGTTTGCGATCACAGTCTGGGTCTTATTTTCAAAATACCGTTCCACGATGATCCGCTGTTCCTGTGGTTTTAATCCTTTCAGCAAATCTTCCAGCACGATCCGGTTCAGCAATTTCTCATTTTCTGAACTGTTTTCCGCAATCTTATCAATCAGACAGCCTCCATGCTCATCCTCCCGGCTCACCGGCCGATAGATGGATTCCACTTCCGCTCCTGCTTCCAACGATGCGGCAATTTCCTCTCGGCTCGCTCCCACCTCCTTTGCAATTTCCTCAATGGTCGGTTCCCGTCCCAGGGAAAATTCCAGTTTTTCCCTGGCCATTCCGGCTTTCATCGCCAGTTCCTTCAACGGCCTGCTGACCTTTATCATTCCGTCATCCCGCAGAAACCTCCGGATCTCTCCGGTGATCATCGGAACCGCATAAGTCGATAATTTCACGTCCATCGACAGATCAAATTTATCAATTGCCTTCATTAGTCCAATGCTGCCAATCTGAAACAGATCCTCCAGATCATATCCGCGCCCTGCAAATCGCCTGACAATGCTCCAGATCAGCCCCATATTTTCCGTGACCAGGCGGTCTCTGGCCTCTTTATCCCCCTCGTGTGCCCGTTTGATGTACAGAGTGGTATCGATCATGCACGTCACCTGCCGATTTTCTTTCTCATGGTCACAGACGTTCCCTTGCCCGGTGCCGAGATCACTTCCACACGGTCCATGAACGCCTCCATGAACGAAAATCCCATGCCAGACCGTTCATCCGGAAGTGTGCTGAACATCGGCTCCATGGCCTGTTCCACATTTTTGATCCCAATTCCATCATCACTCACGGTCACAGACAAAACATTTTCCTCCACAGCGGCCTCAATGGTGATCGTACCTTCTCCATTCTGGTATCCGTGGATCACAGCGTTGGTGACCGCCTCGGAAACCGCCGTTTTAATATCATCAATTTCCTCCACGGTCGGATCCAGCCTTGCGGCAAACACGGCAACGACCACCCGGGCAAATTCCTCATTTTCCGAAAGACTGTCGATTTTCATCGTCATGACCTCGCGGCCCGGTTTCCACCGTTTCTTTTCCGCCACATCACCCGTTTTCTCCTGAGTTCCAGACATTTCCCCGTCTGAATTCCACATCTTTCCATCTACATAATTCCCCGGATCATCCTGATTCATATTTCCGTTCAAAAATTTGTTCTCCATCCTTTCTCCTCCTTATCTGTACAATGCTTCTTCTTTCGATTCATACTGCGGCATCAGTGCCAGCACACCACCGATTTTCAGGACCCTTAAAATCTGCGGAGATGCTCCATAAAAGGAGACTACGCCTCCACCTGCCTTGATCTGTTTATAACGGTTCAACAAAATTCCGATGCCTGAACTGTCCATAAATGTGGTCCTTGAAAAATCAAAAATAATCTTCGAAACATAATTTTCTGCCATGAGAAGGTCTGTCTCATAGCGCAGATTCCGGCAGTTGTGGTGGTCCAGCTCCGCCGGCATATGTATGATCAAGGTCTGTCCTTTTGCTTCATAAATAAACGATTGCTCCATTGCTTCCTCCTAAATTTGATTTTTTATAAATGCAGCGGTCATCAAATGAACATGCCTGCACTTTTCCCCGGCTTATTTCAGGCGCAAAAAAAGAGACTTCACAGAATCTCTTCTTCTGTAAAGTCTCTTATCTTTAATATCCTCGTTCTTCTTTCGCCTTCGCTGCCAGCTCCGCATCCTCAAAGTTCATGATCACCTGGCCGAACAACTGGTCGGAGGTCTCTTCATCGCCTTTGTTCTTGTAGATCATCGCCATATTGAAGATGATCTGCGGATTTCTGTCGTCGAATTCCATGTACTCTTCATAATACTTCAGAGCCATATCATAATCTCCCGCCGCATTGCTCTCAGCCGCCAGAGTCTCCAATACCGCCGGCGCATTGGCCGCCATGTCAGTCTCGATCTCTGTCAGAATATTGACCATGTTCTCATCGGTAATTTTCGCCTTGTCCATGTCAATATAAAGCTTCACCGCCGCAGGGAAGTCTTCTTTTCTGTATGCCTGTAAAATCTCCACCATCGTCTGGTACTGGGAAAGCGTACTTCCAGAATCACCGATCAGGCTCTCTAGGTCTTCCTCAGCCTTTGCACGCTCTTCCTCGAACTGCTCTGCCTCAGCTCTCAACCGGTCGGCCTCCTGGTTCGCTAGATTCAGCTTATCGGCGTAAATCCGCATCTCCTGGTTGTGCTGGTAATTCAGCGACCGGTCTCTCGCCGGAAGAATCATAAACAGTACCACGACCACACCAAGTGCAAGGCCGATCGCGATGTTAATGATCGACTGCCATCCGGTGTTCTCCTTATAGGTCGGCGGCAGAATGACATCATTATCCTCCATCTCACGGTGCGAAAAGGCATTTTTCAGCTTTCTCTTTTCCACATCCGCTTTTCCGGTCCTGGATTTTACATATTCCATGTATCGTTCGGCTCTCCGGTTGTTTTTATCGATCTGGAGAACCTTATAAAGGGATTTACCTGCCTTCGTAAAATCTTCGTGGGCAATATACAATAGCGCCAGAAGAAGATGTGCTTTTACGAAATTCGGTTTTTCCTCTACAATTCTCTTTAACTGCAGCACCGCCAGATCATCACTGCCGTTCTGGGCATGGATCAGAGCCTGATTGTACTTTCTGATCAGATTGCTGGCATGCTCAAGCTGCCCCGGTTTTCTCTGGACCTTATCCAGATACCGGTCCGCCAGATTATCCTCCGGCTGCAGATTAATGCTGATGACCCACTGGACCAGCGCATCGGATGTCTCTCCCATCTCATAGAAGATCAATCCCAAGAGATTCCTGGCGTCCGTATGGTACTTATTAAACTGCAGTGCCCGTTTCAGACACTCCGCCGCCCCCGAAAGATCGCGCTCTCTCGCAAGTTCCAGTCCATGGTTATAAAAACCATTGGCTGCATACTGGATTTTCTGCATGTAGTCCATAAATTACTTATCCTTTATCTCCTTCATGATTTCCATCATGATATCCGCCATGTCCGTCAAGTCACTTTTCACAATCGTATCGCTCACAGCCTCCACCTCTAAGGAAGGCTTGAAAAGCTCCAGTTCTTTTTCAAAATTAATCATTT
>JAFUMF010000226.1 GCA_017482945.1 Lachnospiraceae bacterium | reverse complement strand
TTCTGTGTAAGAGCCGGAACGATCTTGTTGAGGTCGCCTACTACGCCGTAGTCAGCTACATCGAAGATCGGAGCTGTCTCATCTTTGTTGATAGCAATGATGATGTCAGACTCTTCCATACCAGCTACGTGCTGGATAGCACCGGAGATACCGATTGCGAAGTATACGTGCGGACGAACAGTCTTACCTGTCTGACCAACCTGTAAATCCTTCGGCTTCCAACCAGCGTCAACAACTGCACGAGAGCAGCTTACTGTACCGCCGATTGCTTCAGCGAGATCCTCAAGAAGTTTGAAGTTCTCAGCGCTGCCTACGCCACGACCACCGGATACAAGGATCTTAGCGTCCATGATATCTGCAACGTTGGAAACTGCCTTAACGATTTCAAGGATTTCTGTGTATTTCTCGTTCGGTTCGAATCCCGGATTGAACTCGATGATTTCAGCTTTTCTGCCTTCAACTCTTTCAGCTTTCTGCATAACACCCGGACGAACAGTTGCCATCTGCGGACGGAACTCCGGACAAGCAATTGTTGCGATTGTGTTACCGCCGAATGCCGGACGAGTCATAAGAAGCTGACCATGTTTCTGCTCTTTACCCGGCATCGGGTTGATCGGGAAATCACCGATATCAAGCTGTGTACAGTCAGCTGTAAGACCTGTATGAACACGTGCGCAAACACGCGGGCCAAGGTCACGGCCGATTGCTGTAGCACCGATTAAGCAGATGTCCGGTTTGAACTCGTTGATTACAGATGTAAGAGCGTGTGTATACGGCTCTGTTCTGTACTCTTTTAACTCCGGATCGTCAACAACGATAACTTTGTCTGCGCCGTACTCACCAAGTACGTCTGTAAGACCCATTACGTCATGACCAATTAAAACTGCTGTAACAGTAGTATCTAAATCTTTTGCTAAGTCTTTACCTTTACCGATTAACTCTAAAGCAATGCTGCTTACTTCGTTGTCAACCTGCTGCGCAAAGACATATACACCCTTATATTCTGCTAAGCTCATCACTATTCACCACTTTCTTTAGATTAAAGTACATGCTTCTCTGTTAGTTTGCCTACGATGTAGTCAACAGACTCTGTTGCATCGAGAACAACCTTCTCACCAGCGCCTTTTCTTACCTTATCGGAAGCTTTTGCGATCTGAGTCGGGGATCCCTTAAGACCAAGGTTGGAATCAAGAACATCTTTCAAATCTTTTCTGCCCCAAACAGTGATATCTTTCTTGTATGCATCGAAGATTCCACCCGGAGTCATGTAACGCGGCTCGTTTAATTCAGCAAGTGCTGTAACTAAGCACGGCATTTTAGCTTTAACGATATGATATCTGTCATCATACTGTCTCTGAACGATAACGCTGTCGCCCTCGATCTTAATATCCTGAGCGTAGCTGATTACCGGAAGACCAAGATGCTCGGAGATCTGCGGACCTACCTGAGCTGTATCACCATCGATAGCCTGACGGCCTGTGATGATGAGATCGTACTCGAGGTTTCTGAGAGCGCCTGCGATTGTCTGGGATGTTGCCCATGTATCTGCGCCGCCTAATACTCTATCTGTAACAAGGATACCGTTGTCAGCACCCATTGCCATAGCCTCACGAAGAACTTCTTCAGCCTTCGGAAGACCCATAGTAACTACTGTAACCTCTGCGCCGTACTGATCTTTTAAGCGAAGAGCTGCCTCCAGACCTGCTTTATCGTCTGGGTTCATGATTGTGAGCATTGCTACTCTGTCAAGTGTTCCATCCGGTTTGAACTTAACGCCGCCCTTTGTATCCGGAACCTGTTTTACACAAACAACTACTTTCACTGTATTTTCACTCCTTATTATTTGTTTTTTTCATGATTTGGATATTCCGTAAGTCTTAAATTACTTTAAGAGGTTAGCGGAGATAACCATTCTCTGAACTTCACTTGTACCTTCGTAGATTTCTGTAATCTTTGCATCACGCATCATACGCTCTACGTCGTACTCTCTGATGTAACCATAACCACCATGGAGCTGAACAGCCTTTGTTGTTACTTCCATAGCAACCTCAGCTGCATACAGTTTAGCCATAGCTGCCTCGAAACCATAATCTTTCTGAGTAGCTTTAGCAACTGCTGCACGATAAACCATCATCTGAGCAGCCTGTACTTTTGTAGCCATGTCAGCAAGCTGGAACTGTGTGTTCTGGAACTGGCCGATAGCGCGTCCAAACTGTTTTCTTTCTTTTACGTACTCGATTGTTCTTTCAAGAGCACCTTCTGCGATACCAAGAGCCTGAGCAGCAATACCGATACGACCACCGTCAAGTGTGTGCATAGCGATCTTGAAGCCTTCGCCCTTCTTACCTAATAAGTTCTCCTTCGGGATACGGCAGTCTGTGAAGATAAGCTCATATGTAGCGGATCCACGGATACCCATCTTCTTCTCTTTTGTACCGAATGTGAAGCCCGGTGTGCCTTTTTCAACGATAAATGCGGAAATTTCTTTCTGAAGTCTGCCGCGTTTCTCAACTGTACCTGTTACAGCGATAACTACGTAAACGTCTGCTTCTTTACCGTTTGTGATGAAGATCTTTGTACCGTTAAGTACCCACTCGTCGCCATCAAGAACAGCCTTTGTCTGCTGGCCCTGAGCATCTGTACCAGCGCCCGGCTCTGTTAAACCGAAAGCACCTAACTTCTCGCCCTTAGCAAGCGGAACAAGGTATTTCTGTTTCTGCTCTTCTGTACCGTATGTCTGGATCGGATCGCAGCAAAGAGATGTGTGTGCGGAAACGATAACGCCTGTTGTACCGCAAACTTTGGATAATTCCTCAACGCACATAGCGTATGCTAACGGATCACAGCCCTGTCCGCCGTACTCCTTCGGAACCGGGATTCCTAAGAAACCAGTTTTTGCCATCTTAGCTACTGTCTCTCTCGGAAACTGCTCTGTCTCGTCAACCTCCTGTGCGAGAGGCTTTACTTCCTTCTCGGCGAATTCACGGAATAATGTTCTCGCCATCTCATGCTCTTTACTTAATGTAAAATTCATGTGTTAGTTCCTCCTTGTGAAATGTGTTTCATATATAACATAAGAAAATGTGGATGCGTCATTTTCTCCATGTCCCCACTTAAAACGCGAAGATCGATCATTGCACTCTTCGCAAAATGCATTCCCGAACAGTCGTTGTTAATTTTTTAACATTTTGTCGCACAGCGAGGCAAATAAACATCTGCTCCCATGAAAACCATGACGCATCTGCCTATTTGCCAACTGTTATCTGTTCATTATTTATGCACGATTATTTAGAATAGTCGTAGAAGCCCTTGCCTGTCTTACGTCCAAGAAGACCACCGCGAACCATCTTCTTAAGAAGCGGATGCGGACGATATTTGGAATCGCCTGTCTCATCCTGAAGAACGTTCATGATCGCAAGAACTACGTCAAGACCGATTAAGTCACCCAGTGCTAACGGTCCCATCGGATGGTTTGCACCAAGTTTCATTGCTGTATCGATACCTTCTACAGATGCAACGCCCTCAGCATAGATGCCGATTGCTTCGTTGATCATCGGAACGAGGATACGGTTTACTACGAAACCAGCTGCTTCCTCTACCTGAACCGGTGTCTTTCCGATTTCTTCGGAAATCTTCTTAACTGCATCAACATGCTCCGGTTTTGTGTTAAGGCCTGCGATAACTTCTACAAGCTTCATAACCGGTGCCGGGTTGAAGAAGTGCATACCGATTACATTTCTCTCTACTGCAGAGCCAATCTCTGTGATAGATAAAGAAGATGTGTTAGTAGCGAAGATACACTCCGGTTTGCAGATCGCGTCAAGCTCTTTGAAAGTCTGCTTTTTGATTTCCATGTTCTCGATTGCAGCTTCTACAACGAGATCACAGTCACCGCAGATTTCCTTTGTGCCTGTTGTGATCTTTGCAAGGATGCCGTCAGCAGCTTCCTGTGTCATTTTTCCTTTTGCTACCATTTTTTCAAATGTTTTAGCAATTTTATTTTTACCGTTAGCGGCAAATGTCTCATTAATATCGCAGAGCATTACCTCATAGCCTTCTGTCTGTGCGAATGCCTGCGCAATACCGGAACCCATGGTTCCTGCACCGATAATACCAACTTTCATTTTGAATTCCTCCTGAATATAAACAATTGTTATCCGGCTCTGAACATGTCAGAGTCAGGAGATTGACTTAACGATTCTTGAATCCTGTTACTTTTCTCTTCTCGAGGAAAGCTGCCATACCTTCAACCTGGTCCTCTGTCTCGAAGCAATCAGCGAAGCATTTCTGCTCGATCATAATTGCATGGTCAAGATCTGCAAGGAAACCGTTTGTGATCGCACGTTTTACGTTGCGAACTGCGATCGGTGCGTTGGAAGCAATTCTCTCTGCCAGTTTCATAACGGTCGGCATTAACTCTTCTTTTGTAGTAACGCCGTTTACAAGACCAATGTGAAGCGCCTGATCAGCCTTGATATTTCTTCCGGAGTATAACATCTCCTTCGCCATACCTGTTCCAACCAGTCTTACGAGACGCTGTGTTCCACCAAAACCAGGTGTGATTCCAAGGCCAACCTCCGGCTGACCGAAAACAGCATTCTCGGAACAGTAACGGATATCACAGCTCATTGCCAGCTCATTACCGCCGCCAAGTGCAAAACCGTTTACTGCTGCGATTGTCGGCATCGGGAGCATTTCCAGCTTACGGAAAATATCGTTACCGAACTTACCAAATCTGCGGCCTTCTACTTTGGACATGTTGCTCATTGCACCGATATCAGCGCCGGCAACGAATGCCTTTTCGCCTGCACCGGTAATAATAACAACCCAAGTTTCATTTAAATCGATCATATCAATTGTTTCATCCAGTTCAATCAGAACCTGAGTATTTAAAGCATTTAATGCCTCCGGACGATTGATTGTGATAATACCGATATGATTTTCCATCTGATATTTAATAAAATCCATGGCTATCGCCTCCTGTCTGTATTCTGTTAGTCCCTCACACTACAGTTATCAAACACCATAAAGAAAGATTAATCTCTCTTAACGATTGTAGCGCAGCCCATGCCACCGCCGATGCAAAGTGTAGCAAGACCTGTCTTAGCGTCCGCTTTCTGCATCTCGTGAAGCAGTGTAACAAGGATACGGCAGCCAGAAGCACCTACCGGGTGTCCTAATGCGATTGCGCCGCCGTTCGGATTTAATTTAGCAAGGTCAAAACCAAGGTCTTTACCTACTGCTACGGACTGAGCTGCGAATGCCTCGTTTGCCTCGATAATATCGAAGTCACCGATTTCCATACCAGCTTTTGCCATTACCTTCTTAGTAGCAGCTACCGGACCGATACCCATGATGCTCGGCTCAACGCCTGCAAGAGCACCAGCTACCCATGTAGCCATCGGTGTAACACCGAGTTCTTTTGCCTTCTCTTCGCTCATAACAACAACTGCTGCTGCACCGTCGTTGATACCTGAGGAGTTACCAGCTGTTACAATACCGTCTTTCTTGAATGCCGGACGAAGCTTGCCAAGTGTTTCCATTGTGGAACCAGCTCTCGGGCCTTCATCTGTATCTACGATAACGGAACCTTTCTTTGTCTTAACTTCTACCGGAACGATCTCATCTTTGAATGCGCCAGCTTTGATAGCTGCCTCAGCCTTGTTCTGGCTTACCATTGCAAAGTGGTCGAGTTCTTCTCTTGTAAGACCCCACTGCTCACAGATATTCTCAGCTGTGATACCCATGTGGTAGTTGTTGAAAGCATCCCATAATGCATCGTTAACCATTGTGTCGATTAACTGACCATTGTTCATACGGTAACCATAACGGCCCTGCATCATTGCATACGGAGCTTTGGACATGTTTTCCATACCGCCTGCTACAACGATATCTGCATCTCCTGCTGCGATCATCTGAGCTGCCATGTTTACACACTGTAAACCAGAACCACAAACTACGTTCACTGTTACAGCCGGAACCTCGATCGGGAGTCCTGCTTTGATCATTGCCTGACGAGCTACGTTCTGTCCCTGACCAGCCTGGATTACACAACCCATATATACCTGGTCAACTGCCTCCGGGGCAACGCCTGCTCTGTTTAATGCTTCCTTAATTACGATCGCTCCAAGTTCCGGAGCCGGTACTGTGCTTAAAGCACCACCCATTGTGCCGATTGCTGTACGGCATGCACCTGCCCGTACGATTTTCTTTGCCATATGATCTTCCTCCTCATTATACCTCTGTCAGGTCAAAAATGCGCAAAAGTACACACGTCCCGACATTAATTATATGATATCATAATCATAGCACCAATCGTTTTTGCTGTCAAATAATTATCAAAGGATTTTGTGTATTTTTTCCAGTCCAAATTAAGTGTTTTGGCGTGATTTTTGCACATTTTTCGTTCTCTGTTTTCCTGGGCAGATTATCCATTTCTTATGCTTTGTCTTTGATGATAATTCCTTCTTCTTGTGCAAGCATCTGCTTACAGAGTGTCAGCAGCTGCTCCTGATATGGCGACTCATCCTGAACACGATATAAGTAATAAAGAGTTCGGACCGGAGGCTTTACATTCAGTTCATGGATTGCTAACGGGGCGTTCTTTACCATGATTCTGGCAATCGAGACTGGGAGGAATGCCCAGTTGTCACCACTTTGGGTGAAGTACTGTAAGAATCCCATTTCATCCAGATAAATCCGAGGGATCGCCGATGCACCGAAATAGTAATCATGCCATGTGTCGAAATTTCGGTCCCACCTTGTGCGGATCTCCCGCCTCGTGTCCAGATCATTCAGTTTCACACGTTTTGGCAATTTCAGATCCGTTCCTGCCACCAGACATAGTTCTTCCTGGAACAAAATATTCGTCTTCACCTGTGAAGAGAAGATCGGATCCGTGATAAACGCGATATCGACATCTTTATTCGCCACATATCCATAGGCATCTGCCGAATGGAGGGTCGTCACATGCAGACTGCATTCCGGATTGTCGCGGATGAAGGTCTGGAATACGTTTGGAAGCATGAATGCCAGAAGACTTCCCACGCTGGCCACGTAAAAACTCTTTTCATTTCCCAAGAGAGCCGCCTCCTGTGTCTCATTCCAGAGAGCCTGCCAGCGGTGGGCAAGGCCGATGAATGCCTGTCCCTGTCTTGTCAGTTCTACATGGCGGACGCCTTTGTTGCGGACAAACAAGGTGTATCCCAGTTCTTCTTCCAGCGCCCGGATTCGCCGTCCCAGGGCAGGCTGTGTCACATAAAGCTTTTCTGCGGCTGCGGAGAAGCTTCCATATTGTACGATACTTAAAAAGGCTTCAATCTCTAAAAAGGTCATACTATCACCTCAAAATGTTAATAGTTATTAACATTATATCAAACTTTTTATCATTTTACAATTAGTTAAGAACATGCTAAACTACCTACCGTCAAATGATTTTATAACCTGTTTTCTACAGGTTGTTCTTTAGGGATATCGGGGCTCTTCCTCCCCTTTCCATATGATATTAAAAAAGCAGCGCTGAGATTAATTGCCGAGTCTGTTGCGCGGCTTTTTTATTGCAAATGATGATTTGCAATCTTACACCCATCAAAAAATACCCTGTCTGGATCTGCTACGTGCCAGACAGGGTATTTTTTTATTTCAATTACTCTGCAAGTTCTTTTTTATAAATCTCGATGACCTGTTTCATGGCCTCTGCGCCCGGTGCGCCGATGGTCATTCTCTTTTCTACGCATGTCTTCATGGAGATCGCCTCGTAGATGTCCTCCTCGAATACCGGACTTACGGACTTGTACTCTTCAAGGCTCAGTTCATCTAAGGAGATGTCCTTTTCGATGCACATTAATACCAGCTGGCCGATGATGCCGTGGGCGTCACGGAATGCGACTCCGTGGTTTACGAGATAGTCAGCTGCGTCTGTTGCGTTTGTGAAGCCTTTCTTTGCACTCTCTTCCATCACATCTTTGCGGAAGGTCATGGAGGATACCATGCCTGTGAAGAGGAGCAGGCATCCCTTTACAGTATCAATCGCATCAAATGTCAGCTCTTTGTCTTCCTGCAGATCCTTGTTATATGCAAGCGGAATACCCTTTGTAATTGTTAACATAGAAACCAGTGCGCCGTAAACGCGTCCTGCTTTACCGCGGATCAGCTCTGCGATATCCGGGTTCTTCTTCTGCGGCATAATACTGCTGCCCGTGCTGTAAGAATCGTCCATCTCCACGAAACGGTATTCGTTTGTATTCCAGATGATGATCTCTTCACAGAAACGGCTTAAGTGCATGGAGATCGTGGAAAGTGCGGATAACAGTTCGATCAGGTAATCTCTGTCCGCCACGGAATCCATGCTGTTTAAAGTCGGACCGTCGAAACCGAGAAGTTCTGCGGAATACGCGCGGTCAAGCGGATATGTGGTTCCTGCCAGTGCACCGGAGCCCAGTGGGCAGTAGTTCATACGTTTTCTGATATCAGCAAGACGACCTCTGTCTCTGCGGAACATCTCATAGTATGCGCCAACGTGGTGAGCCAGTGTGATCGGCTGCGCTTTCTGCAAATGTGTAAAGCCCGGCATATAGGTGTGGAGGTTTTCTTCCATTAATGCAAGAAGTGCCTCTAACAGTCCTTTTAAGAGATCGTCCATCTCATCGATCTCGTCTCTTGTGTAAAGCTTCATGTCGAGAGCCACCTGGTCGTTACGGCTGCGGCCTGTGTGAAGTCTCTTTCCCGCCTCGCCGATGCGCTCTGTGAGCACTGCCTCAACGAAGGAGTGGATGTCCTCATGCTCGGTCGTGATTTCAAGTGTGCCGTTATCAAGATCCTCGCGGATGCTCATAAGGCCGTTTACGATCGCCTCTTTGTCTTCATTGCTCAGGATTCCCTGCTTTGCAAGCATGGTCACGTGGGCGATGCTGCCTGCGATGTCCTGTCTGTAAAATTTCTGGTCAAAAGAAATAGATTCATTAAAATTGTGCACTAACTGGTTTGTCTGTTTTGTAAAGCGTCCTCCCCAGAGTTTCATTTGCATGTCCTCCTTTGTGGTCATGATTATATAATTATTTTTATTCTTGCTCGTTTTTCACACTCTCTTTTTGAGCGTTGTCTATTTCTGCGTCGTCTGTTTCAGCATCGTCAATATCGTCGTTTTGCTCCGCATCGACGTTTTCCGATTCAACGATCATCTCTGGCTCTGTTTCCTCATCCTCCGGCTCCAGATCAGCCGCAAAAGATTCTTCCAGCTTACGGATTTTCTTCTTTTCCAGTGTCCGTTTTCCAACGTATAACAGAAGAAGAATTGCCGCTGCGCCGCCGGAAATCAGCATGCCCGGCATCAGACCGGCCGGGAAATATTCGAGGCGGATCTCGTGGCTTCCCGTCGGAACCTGTACAGACAGGAATGCGTCGAAAATCTTCTCTGTCTCAACTTCCTTGCCGTCGATGGTCACGGTCCAGCCATCCTCATACGGAATCGATGTGAACAGAACGCCTGTGACGTCAGTCTCAACCGTTCCTTCAAGGACAGTATCGGTCCAGCTTGTCAGTTTTAACGGAGACTGGGTCATCTTCTCGTACATGGAAACCATAGCCATGTCGGAGAAACGATAAATCTCCACATTCAGCTTCTCGCCCTCTGTCTCAGAGGTAAGTGTCACCTCGTTGCCATCCAGAAGTCTTCCAAGCTCCAGAAGATATCCGCGGTCCACATTGCTGAATGTCTTGGAACCGCTCGGAAGTGTCGCCTTTACAGACTTCACTTTCTTATTGCTTACGAACGCATAATACTCGCCCGGCATGTCCGGAGTAAATGTAAATTTAGTTTCGGATGTGGAACTGTCCACCCAGACCAGAACATTGTCATTTCCCATCACCTGGCACAGATCATTCTGTACCTCGGCCGGATTGTTCATCTGGTACTGCCAGTCGTTATCGATATCAGCCGGAAGTACCATACCAAGAGGCATGGTATACAAGTTTTCATAAAGATACGTACTTCCGCTCTCCTTCATATACGCGATCAGGTCTGTGTTCGGGACTTCTTCGGAATACAGCGCATATTTAATAGAAAGAAGACTGTCAATGAGCGGTGTACTTCCGGTGATGCTGTAGGCGTTGGTGGATGCCTCACAGCCCATTCTCTTAAAGAATTTCGTCAGGTCCGCGTTGGCTGTGGACGAGAACAGGGACACTGACGGGAAGTTCATCCACGCACCGTCGTTTTTCGTCTTTCTGGTCTTCTTCTCCACACGGTAGAAATCCTCCGCAGGCTCTAAAATCTCCATCAGGTTCATGACGTCCTGATTGTCGCTTGTGTAAGCCTCGCGGCTTGTGTAAGTGACGCTGGTCACCGTCGTATTGACCGCCGACTCGATGGCCACAAGGCCAAGCGCCAGGATCACCGCGAGCTCTCTCTTTCCATTCTTGAACATGTAGATCAGGCCCGCATACATGGAAAGGAACAGGATCGCCACGTAGTAAACGGAGAAGTGAAAATGTTCCTGCTCCACCAGCTTTTCAGCCAGGATCACAAAGCAGATGCTTCCCCAGAACGCCATGGCAATATGCTTCTTCGGCGTTTCTTCCAGATACATAAATGCCCGGAAACATATAAACAACATCAGGAAAATGTAAATAAAGGACTGTCGCGCCGGCAGACTATTGGGATAGTGGAAGCCGTGCCACATGAAATTCAGTGCGTTTACAGAAAAGCTCGCAAAGAAAATCAAAAGCAGTCCGCAGTATACACTCTTTTCTTTCACAGAAACCTTCTGGCATGCGAGATACAGAAGGAAGAACATGAGAACTGCCACGCCGCAGTAAATATTCGGCCAGTGGTCCAGTCCGATCTCGGTCTCGACACAGGCGATGTGGCGGGCGATCATGTCAAAGATCGGGAAGTAGGATGTCAGGGTCTTCGGGAAATTGATATCGCCCGATGCCGTTGACTGTAAAACAGCCACTTCCGGGAGCAGCACAAACGCTGCAAGCGCGCCTGAAAGCAAGGAGAAAATTCCGAACCGCACGCACGCTGCCATGAACTTTTTAAAGGTCGCCGGCTTCTCCATGATGAGAAGCGCAAAGAAATACAGCACCATGAACACGCAGGTCATGATGGAAATATAGTAGTTGGAAAGAATGGAAAGTCCCAGGGTAACACAGTAGAAGAAACCATTTCCCTTCTTCACCAACTGCTCCAGTCCCCAGACGATCAACGGGAACAGGATGATGCAGTCCAGCCACATGATATTCCAGCTGTAGGCCGCCATGTAACCGGAAAGCGCATAGAAAATGCCGAAAAATCCGATTCCGATGGAATTGGTGCGGCATCTTTTCTTTAAATACCAGGCAAAGCTTAAGCCTGAAAGACCGATTTTCAGAACGATCATGTAGGTCATGAACTCAATGATATAGGCCTTCGGGCAAAGAATAATGAGCCAGTTCATCGGGCTTGCAAGATAATAAGCATAGAGGGCCGCAAAGTTCACGCCCAGGCCGATATCCCAGCTGTACAACAGGCTTCCGCCATTTCTCAATTTATACTGAAACTCAGAAAAGAACGGAGCGTACTGGTGGTACATGTCTGTTCTGAGAAAGCTCTCATTTCCAAAAGGGAAAATCCCTCTCTGAATAAAAATGATGATCATAATGACCACCGGCACGAAAAATGCGATCAGCAGTCCATCATTTGGCCGGACCAGAGATCCATTTGCAGTCCGTCTGCGTGTTTTTAAATATTTTTCTCCCATCAGGAAGCTCTCCTTCTTACTTTTTCTTCGCAAAAATCAAAATTTTGCTGAACACATAGTTCAATACCACGACCACCACTGAGATCAGCAGCTTGCAGATAAAAAATTCCATGTGCATCAGGTCTACCATCACAAACAGCGCCGCCAGATTAAATAAGAAGGTCGCCACACGGCAGATCACAAAAGAAACAAACTCCTTCCATACCTCGGAAGGCACCAGGGTATGACTTTCAAATACCCACCATTTGTTCGTCACAAAAGCGAACAGCACTGCTGCCACCCAGGCAATGGTCTGGGATGGGATCGAAGACATGCTGGCTACATAAAACAGCGCGTTGGAAATCACGTAATCAACTGCTGTGGTGAGCACACCAAAGATCAGGTATGCGATTCCCTCCCGCACTGCACCATTTTTCTTATTCATAATACGTACTCCAATACTTCATTCTCCGGCCATGATCATCTGCTGCCCCCGGCCGGCTCTGGGCAGTTCAAAAAACAACTGCCACTATTTTATTACAGCACCCCAAAAAAGTAAAGGACTGCAGGCCGAATATTCGACCGCAGTCCCTTAAAATTTCTTTAATTATTGGTTATGTACCAAGGATTAAGCGTTTAAAAGCTTCTCAATGCTTACTAACTTAACGCATACGCAGAAGATTTCAGCAGCGAGTTTTACTTCCTCTAAGGACGGGAAGGACGGAGCAATACGGATGTTGCTATCTTTCGGGTCTTTGCCGTACGGGAATGTAGCGCCAGCGCCTGTCATAACAACGCCTGCCTCTTTACACATAGCAACGATCTTCTTCGCGCAGCCATCGAGAGAATCGAAGGATACGAAGTAGCCGCCCATCGGTTTTGTCCATGTACCAACCTCAAGACCAGCGAGCTCTTTGTTAAGGATCTCGTCAACTGCCTCGAATCTCGGACGAAGGATTTCAGCGTGTTTAGCCATGTGAGCTGCAAGACCAGCACCATCTTTGAGGAAACGAACATGACGAAGCTGGTTGAGCTTGTCGTGGGAGATGAGCTGTGCGTTCATCTGTTTCTTCATATCCTCGATGTTAGCCTTGGATGTAGCGATAGCGGAGATACCAGCACCCGGGAATGTAACTTTAGCTGTGGAACCGAATTTGTAAACCATATCCGGGTTACCAGCTTTTGCACACTCGTCAAGGATCTCAAGGATCTGGCACGGATTTTCCGGATATAAGTGGTGTACGCAGTAAGCGTTATCCCAGAAGATACGGAAATCTTTTGCTGCCGGCTTTAAGTTAGCGAAACGTTT
>JAFUMF010000225.1 GCA_017482945.1 Lachnospiraceae bacterium | reverse complement strand
GAGGTTCTCTGTCTCCGCCAGTCGGATGATCTCCAGCTTCTTCCAGTCGTTGTCCATCAAAAATTCCACATAGAGATATGGAACCTCTTCCTCCGAATACATGAGGTATGCTTCAGAAAATGTACCATAAATCTCATCGGTTGTTAAAGCAGAAGAAAATTCGGAGCCGTCTTCCTTTTCTCCATCTCTGTTCACCGTTAAAACAGAATGATAAGACTCCTCATTCCACTCAGAAGAAAACCACACTTTATCCTCGATGCCATCCCCATTGGTGTCCACAAAGAATTCTTCATCCGGCTTCACTTTCACGATCGGGTGTTCCACGGTGCAGAGATACTCCTCATGGAACAGCTCCTCATTACCAAAGTACGGAAGCTCCACCTCAAAGGTTCCAGCCACCCACGGCCCGAGCACATACGGGCTGAATCGGAATTCGATGCCCTCCATGGTCATGACCCACTCGAGCGGAGAAGACATGGCGCCATCCGGCTCGTAAAACATCTCATGGAGCCATTCTTCGTATCCCTCAAAGAACCTTTCCTTTTCATAATTCTCGCTGAGGCTGTTCTTCACATATTCATAAACAGCATCATAATCTGCCACCACATCGGAAAGCGCCAATGCTTTTCCAGTCTCAGAATCGAACACTTCCGCATTCTCATAATAGCTTCCATGAGCTCCGCCGAGATAGGAAGTCTCTGCATTCACAAAGCTCAGCACTTTGCTGTCAGCTCTTGTGATCTCGATTTCCCTGGAAATCATAAGCTCCGTACCCTCCGGATAAATATCTTCTTTGGCATATTCCAGATGTTCTGTATACATGGTATACACTTCCTGCCAGATTTTCTCATTATAGACTTCGATGGTCTCCTTCAAATCTTCATAACCATCGTCAAGAATGATCAATGTCGCGCTGTCTGCTGTGATGATCGGGCCCTGATCGTCCCACTCACCCTCATACTTCGCCGCGATTCCCACATCCAGCGGTGTCCGGTAAATGATCGTCTCCTGATCTTCCGTATCCTCCTTAAGTTCGGTCTCAGACTCACTTTCTGCCGCTGCAGTCGTTGTCTCACTCACCGCAGTTGTAGTCTCCACCGCTTCCGTTGTCCCAACGGTCTCCTGACCAACTGTTCCATTTCCACAAGCACTCAAAGCAAGAGCTGCTGCCAAAACAAAAATCGCATATTTCTTCATAAAAACACGCTCCTATCTATATAAAATATGAATAAACACGTTCATCTACCCTTATTTTAGCAGAAATCTCCTTACGATGCTTTTCTTTTCCATTACTAATTTATTAACAAAAGTGAACGAAATTCGGTTCTTTTTATAACGATTTATGCTTTCTCCACTTCCAACAATACCACAGAACAACCAGCCATGAGATCGCACTGATCACCATCCAGCTCGCGCAGGATCTGATTTCCTCCGTCATTCCCGCAGGAAACTCATACAGGAATAAGCTGCTTGCCCGGTCAAAACCAAGGAATCGTTCTCTTGTGTTTATGAAGGTATGAATGATCACACCTCTCCAAATACTCCCTGTCTCATATGTCAATACCGACAACATCAGACCAATACTTCCTGTACCAATGACAGTCCAGAGCGTTTCCATCGGTGCCATTCCTTCATTTAACATATGCGCCAGACCAAATGTGAGTGAGGACAGAGCTGCCGCCCATATTCTTCCCTTTTTCTCTTCTATGACCTTCAGCAAATATCCGCGAAAGACCAGTTCTTCATTTATGCCGGATCCCAGTCCCGAGCGGACGAAATTCAGAATTGCCAGCGACAGGAAACTTCCCAATTCTACGTTCGTTGGTACAATGCGCTCTGCATAAATGAAGATCCCAAAACTGAGCGCCGATACAAGAAACAGTGCAAACAAAACATCCTTTATCCCAATCGTTACTTGCGGTGTATAACATTCGTTCAATGTCAGTCCATTCTTCCTGACTTCCCCGGAAACATACTTGTAAATCCAGTATGTAAAAATTGTGAATTGAACCGTGGCCATCAGAATACTTTTTTTTGAGTTTCCAAAAACGAATACACTTGTGCTCAATATTCGAATACACGCAAAAGCCACAACTGTTTTTAACAGAATCCATATAATATCCTTCCATCTCATATCTTTCATTCTCATTCCTCCTTACTCTATTTTCGTATCTCCATCCTATCATAAAAAAAGACCGTTTCCGTGCAGTGCAAAAATCTGCATGAAATCGGTCATTTTTTGTGTTTTGTATCCTCCATCAAGACCCAGGCGGTCACTTATTCTTTCCTACGCTCCGTCCTCAATCATCCCACGGAGCACTTCCACAGCCACCTCCATCTGTGTATCAATTCCGGCCGCAATATCTTCTGCAGTCAGATCCACCTGCACCTGTGCCTCAGTGCCTCGATTCGTGATATCACTTCCCTCCGGAGTCAATTCACGCTGAGTCGAAATTGCAGTCATCCAGCCTCCGCCAAGATCAATCATCATCATGTTTCCGGTGGCCCCTCGTGTTCCGGTTCCGACCAACGTGATTCCCGCTGCTTTAGCCTCTGCGGCGACACTGTCAGAAGATCCTCCAGTCATTTTATCAACGATCATAACGACCGGCTTTCCAATGAGAGGGCTCTTTTCCCGTTGTTCTTGATAGAAATCTTCACGATCCTCAAGACGAATACCTGGAAACAGCTCGCTCCAACGCTCTTCAATGAACGTTTCCATCTCCTCTCCTGCTTCAAATCTTCCCTGGTGCATTTCTCCGCCAAATTCCAGCATTGCAGAAATCTCTTCTCCAAAAATCTCCTTATTCTGATCATAAAGCAAAGCAAGCGCCCCATAAGAATCCGATTCCATAGATTTCCTCCAAGAATCCCATACACCAAAGTCACTCACATACTTGCTGACTTTGATCGTCGCAGGTGCAGAATAACAGCGCGGAACCGGTTCTCCTGTAAAGCTTTCCACGATCGTACGCCCAATCAGACTGTTTCCGGCTTCACTTTCACGCCAATCTAAAACCACGCCATCATATCTGGCAAGAATCGGGGCCACAGTCCCATAATACGTATCCAGACAAGAAAGGTCCATTTCCGACTTCATTAGAAAGCAGCACAAATCCTCATCCAGTTCCATTACATCGAACGCTTCGGATGTATACACAATTTCCCCTTCTGCACCGATGTCCATTTCCACAACATCTCCCGGATCCAGACGGTTATTTTTGTCCCAAAAAGCAGTCACAGGAACCGCTTCTTCCATTCCCGGCCTGCGAATTTCCAGATGGAGCGATTCCCCGATCTGGCCATAATACAGATTATTTGCATGTGTAAACTCTCTGGCCCCCGGCGTCCGATGTCCGGAATATTGTCCCAATGTTTCCTCCAAATAAACACCGGTATTCTGACCATTGATCGTCTCTACCACAGTTCCGATCGGATATACGGCCGCATCGCTCGTCATGATCACAACGTATTCCTGACTATAGTAACCAAGCTGAAAAGGAAGAATTCCCCATCCAAAAGTCAGATTCGGTCCACCCACATTTTCTGAGTTTCCATGATTTAAATGTGCCAGAAATTTTTCCAGGGCCCTTCTATACTCCATCGTCGTCCTGGCATTCTCGGCTTCCTCGCATGCAATCTCGTATGCCTCATCCCAGGTCGTTTCGGTGTCTGCCAGCTCCCATCCTGCAAAATAATCCGATGCCTTTTTCCAAATCTGAGATACGCCATAGATCCGTTCTTCTTTTGAAGGAAGTCCTCTTCGCCCTTCCAGCGTATAGTCTAAAACAATTCCGTAATTCTTATGGCGGATATTCGTGATT
The DNA here is from genome assembly GCA_017482945.1 of Lachnospiraceae bacterium. GTDB lineage: Bacteria > Bacillota > Clostridia > Lachnospirales > Lachnospiraceae > Pilosibacter. The sequence continues at coordinate 4,723 of JAFUMF010000225.1, read as the reverse complement.
CCCTTCGACTCCGTAACAGCAATAATCCCCAACAATCCCAGGGCCGTCAGTGGTAAAAGGAGTTTCTTTAATTTATCATGTTCTTTCATAATGTCGCCTCCCCTTATCCAAATACTGCTTCTGCCAGAAAATGATCTTTCTCCGATTTCAAGCGAAGAATGCCTTGATTTTCTTCCACCAGCTTCTGTACATTTTTCAGGCCATAGCCATGCTGCCTCTTATCCTGCTTTGTCGTAAAGAAATTCCTCGTTTTCACTTCTTCTTTCAATATCTGTGAGTTTTCCACACGAAGGAATTTCTGCTTTCCATCATTGACTGCAAACATATGGACGGCCGCCCATTTTCGTTCTCTGCACTTCTTTGCTGCCTCCAGTGCATTATCGATCAGGTTCGATACAATACCGATCAGTGCGTAATCATCCAGGTTTTCAAAATCAAATCCTGTTTCCACAAAAATTTCCAGCTTAATTCCCCATTCTCTGGCCTTCTTCTCCTTCTCATTTAGCAGCGCATTCAGCACTGGTCTCATACAGTAAAATTCCTGTCCAACTTCACGAATCCTTGCTTTAATTTCCTCTGAAACCTCAAACTGTACCGCATTCAGTTCCGCACCGTCTGACATGGCAGATAAAACGCTCAGATACCGGTTCATGTCATGCGCCAAACCACGGAACTCTCCATAAACTTCTTCCAGACGTTTCAAATGTTCCTGTTCCAGTTCACTTTTCTTCTGGAATTCGCCAAGTTTTCGAATGGCTTTTACCTTGGAAATATTCCTCTGATAATAGATCAGTAAAAAATAATCCACCACAGTAAAAGCAGAAATGACAAGAAACATCATTTGCAGCATGCTGTTATCATATCCATTCTCAATCATTCCGTTGAAAATCCACAGCATGAAATAATTCACCATACACACCATGACATACACCCAGCCATCGTTCGTATGATCCTCTTCCTTGCATGCTTCCCCAATTTCCATGATCACAACTGACCGAAATACCATCATAAGCGGAATGCTGATCCAATAATAGACTGCAAGATCTCCGTATCCCCAGTTGAAACTGTAAACCATCAGCAGCCGCAGATAACTGCTGTAAAAAATCATGAAGGTGCCATGGAGCGCCACACAAATTTTCTGAGCTTTCCCACCTCGAAACAGCAAGAAGGCAGTTCCCACCAGGATCGCCATATGAATAACATAATCATCTCCCGGAATGCAGAAAAGCACCAGCATGATCAGAAAAGCGTACCATCCAACCTTTCCTTCCATGTTCTCCTTTACTCCGAGTATCTCCTTGCAGAATCCAAACACGATCCAAACTTCCAAAAATCCCCAAAAGAAGATTCCTGCATAATACATCATGTTACCAAATCGCTCTGCCACTACACATACTTCCTTCCCCAATAATAAAACATCTGATTTTCAAACTCCCCATACTTAGACCTGGAGATCGCCAAAACTGTCTTGTCCTTCAAAACGACCTCTGTCTTGGAAAACGAGTCCACATTTCTGAGATTTACCAGATAACTGTTATGAGCCTGCGCAAAATCCTTACTTTCCAGCTTCTCTGCCAGCACAGCCAGCTTCTCACGCACAAAACCACCGTCCATATGGCCGTCATACGTATGAATCTCACAACCTCCACGAACGATTGAAATATAAAGAATGTCAAGCAGCTTCACGCGAATGCTATGTCCGTCCTTTTCACATACCAGATAGTCATCCGCAAACACTCGTTTTGTCTCCGAATAAATCTCCTGTAGTTCCTGTTCCAGTTCTTCATTGGAGAAGCTTTTCAGCAAATAGCGGTACGGAGCCACCTTAAACGAATCCGGGGTTGGATTCCGAACACCGGAGATAAAAATCAAGACTGCATTTCGGTTCTCTTTGCGGATTCTCGCTGCCGTCTCGATTCCGTCAATTCCCGGCATTTCCACATCCAGAAAAATCAGCTCATGCATCATGTCCACATCCACAAGATAATCTTCTCCGCTGCTGTAACCGTAAACTTCCGTACCAGCTCCGAAAACCTTTCGCACCTCCGCCTCCAGCCAGCTTCCATATTCTCTATCATCATCGCATATTGCCACTCGAATCATATGTACACGTCACCTCGTTTATTGTCTTTATTATATAAGAAGAAACTGCAAAAATCTGCGGATGCAGAAATTTGCAGGAAAATGGTCGATTTTTGCAACGTACCACACGTTGTCAGGTCCAAACGGTAAATCGATTGTATCCTTCAAATTATAGCATATGTCTATGGCGGATTGCGAGGACTATTTCTCAACGCCGAATCTTAGTATCTTCACTATATTGGACTTTTTTCGTGATTTTCAACAAATTTGACCCCTTCGTTTTTATTTGACCATCGCGTTCCGATATGGTATATTTACTACACTTCTTCAGAAATTTCTTTCTGAATTTTGTCTATTACAATTCTAAAACTTCTCTGTGGATTCGCACGATAGTCCCGGATGAACTTTGATGAGGCAGGTGGTTGTTTATGCTCTTTTCGTGTTAAAACCGCGTGAAATATACAATTGAACCGGCGGTTGTTTATGTTTCGAACAGTTTTATTGTATACTTTTTTAAGAAAGAATTTTTAATGGGTGATATTGCATATCAGAATAAGGATGTTGCGTCAAAAACGACCAGCGAACGATTGATTATGAGTCCGAATTCAGCCGTGAAAACTTTGTAAAGTATATTAACTATATCGGTCGTGTGCTGAAACGCTACTCTTTAATCAAACAACTCGGGAAAATTCAAGAAATACGGATGATTGTTATTTATACGGCAGATGTAGAGGCTGCTCAGGATATTTATGATCTGGGCGGAATAACTCTAAAAATCGAGTCTGCTTATCTGGTAAATATGAACTCCAATCATATTTATCAAAAGCTTCGATTTAAAATTGAAAATCAGGAACCTCTCATAGAAGAGGAATTAATGGAACTTATGATTTTGCCTTTGACTGCCAAGGGTACGGAAGCAAAACAGGAATACATCAGAAAAGCTGTGGAATTGGCCAAGAAAATGCCAAATCAGAATGATGTACATACTGTGATTGCAGGACTACTAACATTTACTGACAAATTTATAGAAACCATATATGCAGAAAAATTAAGGAGGGAATTAACTATGTTGACCAAAGTAGAACAGATTATTTTTGATGAGGCGTGTGAATGGATAAGAAAAGAACTCCAAACCCCTTCTCGAAAACCTTGTGAAATCACTTATGAAAGATTCTGCGAAGAAACTCATAAAAGGTTCGCCCAAGAGGCTCAAGAAAAAGCATTAAAAGAGACGGTTACGAGCGGAAACCATTGCTCAAATAATCTATAAATCACGCTTATCAAAAGCCGATATTGGGATCTCCCGATATCGGCTTTTTCACTTCTATTTACAGAACCTACTCTTCTTTTTTCACCAAGCCCTGCAAAACCGCATGTGTCTCCGGCAATGCTTTTTTCAGTGAAACGATTTTTCCATCCTTGCTCAAAAAGCAATGGCTGGTCTCTCCGGTCGCGTTGAGGACGCCGGTCTCCTTGTTGCGGATTTCATATGTCACAACATATTTTACTCCGTTGTAAGAACTAAGGACCGGTGTGATCGTCACAGTCTCGCCGTAGCGGGTCATCTGGCGGTACTGGCAGTTGACGGTGAGTACCGGGCTGATAATTCCGGCCGCCTCCATCTTGTCGTATGGGATTCCCATTTCTGAAAGATATGCCGTTCGCGCTGACTCGAACCAGCGGATATAGTTGGAATGATGGACAATTGCCATCTGATCAGTTTCGTAGTATTGTACGGTCCAATCATATGAAAACATGGTACTTCCTTCTTTCTTATCTCATGCAGATTTCCTGCGTTTTCCAGACTTCTTAATAAATATAACATATCAGGAACTGATTTGGAAGAAAGAATCGCAGTCACTTTACTTTCTTATTATTTTTTCTTAAGGGTTGTATTTTTCTTTCCTCCGTATTATATTTAACATATGAACAGATATTCATATGTTAATTTAATAAAGGAGGTTCTCCTATGAGCGAACATAAAGAACAAACCCACGCTGAACATGAGCACGTACACGGGGAATCCTGTTCCTGTGGACATCATCATGATGAGCATGCGCATGAACATGAGGAAACTTGCTCTTGCGGACATGATCATTCCCATGAGCACGAACATGAGCATCATCATGAGCATGGCGAATCCTGTTCTTGCGGACATGACCATTCCCATGAGCACGAACATGAGCACGAGCATCATCACCATCACGAACATGGCGAAACTTGCTCCTGCGGACACGACCATTCCCATGAGCACGAACATGAGGAATCCTGCTCCTGTGGGCACGACCATTCTCATGAACACGAACATGAGCACCATCACCACGAGCATGAGGAAGCATGTTCCTGTGGACACGATCATTCCCACGAGCACGAACATGAGCATCATCACCATCATGAACATGGTGAATCCTGTTCTTGCGGACATGATCATTCCCACGAACACGAACATGAGCATCATCATCATGAACATGGCGAATCCTGCTCCTGTGGACATGACCATTCCCACGAGCACGAACATGAGCATCATCACCATCATGAGCATGGTGAATCCTGCTCCTGCGGACATGACCATTCCCACGAGCACGAACATGAGCATCACCATCACGAGCATGATGAATCCTGCTCCTGCGGACATGACCAT
>JAFUMF010000224.1 GCA_017482945.1 Lachnospiraceae bacterium | reverse complement strand
GGGCTTTCAATTGGCGTACCAGTTCAAGAGCTTCCACCTCTGGCAGTGAGATCAGCAGACCGCCGGAGGTTTGTGGATCAGAGATCAGATCCACAAGGGATTCTTCTGTAGTATCGAGAATTTCCAGATGCGGTCGGACATATTCCATATTCAGGTAGGCTCCAGATGGAATAAAGCCCATGCTGGCTAAATCTTTTGCACCATTAAGAAGAGGAATTTTCGTGCTGAACAGTTTCAGAGTCGAGTCGCTTCCCTGAGCCATCTCATAAGCATGTCCAAGAAGGCCGAAGCCGGTAATATCGGTACAGGCGTGGACATGGTCAAAAGTCTGGACAATTTCAGCTGCTTTGGCGTTTAAGGCCGCCATACATGCGACCATCGCATTGTAATCTTCCGGAGATACAAAATCAGCTTTTGCAGCCGTTGTCAGAACTCCGGTCCCGATGGGTTTTGTGAGAACAAGAAGATCTCCCGGTTCTGCACCTACATTTTTTAGAATCTTTTTCGGGTTCACATACCCGGTCACGCAGAGACCGTATTTTGGCTCCGGATCCTGAATTGTATGGCCGCCGGCAATCGTACATCCGGCCTCCACAGCTTTATCGTGACCGCCTTTTAAGATCAGACGAATCGTCTCCTTGGAGAGACAGTTTGGTACGCATAAAAGATTCATTGCAACCGCCGGTTTACCGCCCATGGCATAAACATCACTTAAAGCATTGGCGGCAGCAATCTGACCAAACATATATGGATCATCCACGACCGGAGTAAAAAAAATCTACGGTGTGGATAGCAGCAATATCATCTGTGATTTTGTATACACAAGCATCATCGCTGGTATCGAAACCGACAAGCAGGTTTGGATTTGCAACATTCGGAAGGTTCTCTAATATTTCTGTGAGGACACCCGGTCCAAGTTTGGCCGCTCAGCCGGCCGCGGATACCATCTGAGTAAGACGCTGTTCGTTTGGCATATGGACCTCCTGAATTTTTATTTTGATATAATCATATCATTCTGGAACATAAAAAGCAATTGTATAGAAAAAACCTTTATCAGAATAAGTCGGATAGAAATATGCAATTTGACTCCGAAGTCTGAATGGGAGTAAAATATAAAATGAGAAATCTTTGGATAAAAACACAATAGTTTTGATACGATTCGGGAGGTAAAAAATATGGCAAATGTAATAGTAAACGCGCTTGGTGAGCAGTGTCCGATCCCAGTAGTGAAAGCGACCAGAGCATTAAAAGATCTGAAGGAAGCAGGCATCATCGAGGTGCATGTAGACAATGAGATCGCAGTTTCGAACCTGACAAAACTTGCAAATACGTGGAAGGTTGCATCGTCTGCCGAGAAAAAGGAGGAGAAGCATTTCGTTGTTACCATGACGGTTGAGCATCCATTCCCACAGGAACAGATCCCAGTACCGCATGTTTCCGGCGGAGAGTGTCCGACCTGCACGCCGGATCGTCGCAAGAACACCGTAGTTGCGATCGCATCCGACCATATGGGACACGGCAATGATGAACTTGGAAAAGTGCTAATGAAAGGTTTCATCTATGCACTTTCTCAGCTGGATGAGCTTCCTCAGACCATCATCTTCTATAACGGCGGTGCGACCATCACAACAGAGGGAAGCGCATCCATTGAAGATTTAAAGTCTATGGAGGCACAGGGTGTGGAAATCTTAACATGTGGCACATGCCTGGATTACTACGGTTTAAAAGAAAAGCTGGCAGTGGGCAGTGTGACCAACATGTACACGATCGTTGAGAAACTGAATAACGCAGATAAGATTATTAAACAGTAATGATCATTGAAGCAGGAGAGAACCTTATGTACCAGGTTGGAATTGACATTGGATCCAGTGCAGCGAAAGCAGCAGTGATCAAAGATGGAGTAGTCGTGAAAACACTTCTCCTAAGTACAGGATTCAGCAGCAGAAAAACAGCGGATGAAATTTACGAAGCGCTGGAGGCGGACGGAATCACAAAAGAAAATGCCAGATATGTGGCGACCGGATATGGACGGATCTCGGTTCCCTATGCAGACCGCAGTGTGACGGAAATTACCTGTCATGGAAAGGGG
>JAFUMF010000223.1 GCA_017482945.1 Lachnospiraceae bacterium | reverse complement strand
GGGCACCATCGATAATTCCCTGGCAGCCGTTTTTAAACTCTGCATTCAGTGTGACATTATCATAAAAGTCCGGGAATTCTGCTTTCGCATCCGGACAACGGAAATTTCCTCCGATCGCAAAGAGGGTCTGAAAATCGCTGCCTGTAAACCAGCGCAGAGAATCAATATCGTGGCTGCAAACTTCTGCCAACGGACCATTGCTTTTCGAAATATCATACATCCACGGTTTCGGAATGCTCGGTCCTCTTGTATTGGAGCGAACCATGACCACATCACCAATCTCACCTGCATCGACCATCTTCCTTGCCTCCATAAAGGAGACATCAAATCGTCTCATAAACCCAATCTGTAAGACAACGCCGTTTCTCTTCGCCGCTTCGTCCATTCGGTTGCATTCTTCCACTGTCATCGCCATCGGTTTTTCACATAAAATATGTTTACCCGCATTTGCTGCCGCAATCACAATCTCACAGTGATATTTGGTAGGTGTTGCAACGATGATTGCATCAATCTTTTCATTTTCAATCACCTGCTTGTAATCGGTATACCAGGTCTCAATCTCCAGTTCTTCAGCCGCTGCTTTTGCCGCCTCCTCTACCGGATCACACACAGCGATGATCTTTGCATGAGGTACAGAACCTTTAAAATTACGAGCATGGATCATTCCCGCTCTGCCTGATCCAATCAGAGCTATCGAAAGTTTTGCTTTCATCAGAATCTCCCTTCATGTTGGATATTATTTACAGAATACATTACGCACAAAACGACAGGATTCTGCAATGTCAGCATCCATCTGTTCATCACTGGCATTCGCAGACATGTCGCGCCACACTTTAATATCAGAGCCGACACCGCCTCCCGGACGAACGAATGGTTCCATAACGATTGTTCCGTCATAACCGATTTCACGAAGTGCACGTCCAATTTCATCCCATGGCAAACGACCTTTCCCTGGTACTTTCCGATTTGCTTCTCCGATATGAAAATGACCAAGATAAGATCCGGTTGAAATAATCGCATCATAGAAGCTGTCTTCTTCAATGTTCATATGGAAAGAGTCCAACATAACCTTAACATTGGTACGATTAACGTCTTTCACATAGGCAGTTGCTTCCGCAGCATCATTGATAAGGAATTGTTCAAATCGGTTAACCGTTTCCATATTCAATGTAATTCCGTACGGAAGAGCATAATCAGCAAGCTCACGAATACTTCGGATACTGATTTCTCTTACCGCTTCTTTATGAACCGGTTTACTATAATCTACCGGCCAATAAGCATATACGATACCACCAATCTGGGCAGCACCAACAAGTGCAGTTTTGTCAATCAGGCGCTTCATATAGGCAAGACCCGCCTGACGAATCGTTTCATCCTCTGAGGAAACATCCAGATTGGCAGGCAAACCAAGGCAGACCGTTAATGTGATTCCACAGCGCTCAGCTTCCTCTTTTAAAAGAAGAACCTTATCATCTGGAAGATCAGCAAGACCGCCACCTGCAATCTCTAAAACATCGAAGCCAAGATTTGCAACTTTGGAAATGTAAGGGAAGAAATCAACATCCCATTCTTGTTCCCAATAAGCGAAATATGTACCTATCTTCATAAAAAACCTCCTGTGTATTAATCATTCAATCTTAATGACCCTGGATTTTATTTCGTCATCTGCAGTTGGATATACTCGGTCAGTTTGTCCGGGAAATTCACAGTCATACCATCTGCCTTGCAGTCGTACACCTTACGCATCAGTTCCTCATTCACAACACCCCAGGCGCGCACATTCAGCCCCTCTTTATGCCACTGCTCCACCTTTTCTGCCGTCACTTCCTTGGCTAGCGGACAGATTTCTTCTCCGCCAATGGCCTTTAATGCTGCGATCGTCTCGTCCGTAACATCTTTTTTCAGATAACCGATCGTGAGTTCCGGTGCATACTCTTTTATGGCTCGAATACTGTCAAACATGAACGATGTCACTACGCATTTATCACCAATCTCGTACTTTCTGATCATATCTGCAATCTGAGGTTCAATCCCCGCCTGTTTAATTTCGATTGCAAAGGTCAGATCGCGGAACGCAAACTTCTGCAGAAATTCCTCAAACACTACGATTTTATCCGTGTAGCGATTGTGTTCAAACGTAAACTGTCTCAATTCCTTCAGGGTATAATCTGCAATCGCTCCATCCTGACCTGTCAGACGTGTGATCGTATCGTCATGGAATAATACCAGAATTCCATCCTTCGTCATCTGCACATCGGTCTCGATTCCATTCGCTCCCATGTAAATTCCGGTATAAAAAGCCAGAAACGTGTTCTCCGGCGTATATTCACTGGCTCCTCTGTGAGCATAATTAATAAATTTCCCTCTGCTTCCCTGTCCGCTCATCGCTTCCGCCTCCTTTGATCATCCTCTCTGAGAGATATGTCCTATGTTTTTTATATACTCTTCTACATCAATCACCTTGCCCGTCTTCCTTGACTCCTCTGCTGCAAATGTGACCAGATGATTCTTCACCGATACTCCGATGTCAGAAATCGCACATCCCTGATACTGGCCATTCAGGAATTCATACAAGGTTTCAACGATTCCATTGTCACCGCCTCCGTGTCCCTTATTGATACTGTCACTTAAACTTACCGGATATTCCGCAGTACTCTTTGTCTCAAAATCATACACGGTAATCGCGCTTCCTTCTTTCATCGCTCCGCGCAGTTCTCCCTTCGTGCCCATGATATGGATGTTTCTTCCACCTTTATTAAAGGCGTTCATGGTGAAGGAAACTGTTACATCATCCTCAAACAGCATATTTACGACCTGATGATCCACTACATCATTATCACATTTGTATACACACTTACCATACTGTGTCGTACGAAGTGCATGTTCGACCATCTCATCTGTCGGATCCGCCTGCTTTGTGCAGGTTGTCCGAAACCAACGATTCTTTTTATCATCCAGATACAGCTTGACCGCATTGTACGGACAGATGTCCCCCTTCGGGCATCCCTCGATACAGTATTCCGGCGAACCCTCCGGGGCATTCTCCCGTTTGAAATGAGTCAGGGCACCAAAGGACTGTACCTTCTTACACTGCTTGCCCAACAACCACTGAAGAATATCGATATCATGGCAGGACTTTGCCAGAAGCATATTGGCAGATCTGCCTTCATTTCCCCAGTTTCCCCTCACATAGCTGTGACTCTGGTGAATATTGCCCACGCATTCCTCATGATTGATGGAGATAATGTCTCCCAGCGCCCCGGTATCCACGATACTCTTGATGGTCGCAAAAAATGGGGCATATCGAAGCACGTGGCAGACTACAACCTGCACACCCATCTCATGAGCATATTCCATGAGCATTTTGCATTCTTCCGGCTCCGGGGAAGCTGGTTTTTCCAGCAGAACATGATAGTTCAGGGAGATCGCCTTCATTGCCGGCTCATAATGCTCACGGTCCATGGTCGCAACGATTGCCAAGTCTGCAATCTTCCCAAGCTCCATCATTAACTTCCAACTGGCAAAGCATCTGTCATCCGGAATATTGTGCATTTGCCTGATCTGATTTCTGCGGCTTTCTATGGGTTCTGCCACCGCAACTACTTTATATTTGCCTTTCATACCTGCCATGATACTTGTATATCTCTCACCACGGTTTCCGGCTCCGATCAGCACTACTTTCAATTCCTTCATCACTTCAACCTCACCCACGTTCTACTTTCTATTGCGGTGTGACAATGTCTTTTTATACACTCCTGGTGTCATTCCGTACTTCTTCGAAAACCTTTTCGCAAAGGATGTCGCATCCTCATAACCGACCTGATTTACCACCTGTTTCACGGTCATATCAGTCTCTCTAAGCAATCTTGCTGCTTCTTCCAACCGCAGTCTCAACAGATAATCAATAAAGTTTTCTCCCATACTTTCCTTAAACAGCTTACTCAGGTAGGAATCACGAATTCCAAAATGATCGGCAATATAACTAAGGCTCATCTCCGGCAAATATGCATGACCGTCGATAAATTCTTTGATTTCCTTTATCTTGCTGTATTTCGCCTCGTTTACAGGCGTACTGCTTTCTTCAAACACCACCTGTGCACACCGGCGAAAAGAGTCAAAAAATTCTGTCACATCTTTGCTGTCCCGCATCTCCTGGAATGTTGCTGCAAACTCCTCCTTAATACCAGTGTCACGGAACTGAACAACCAGATAATTCATGATTCTGTAAAACACATATTGCATTTCACTGCTTAGGTAATAACGCATGACGCTGCTCAATTCTCTCTCCAGGTCCGTGCTCTTTTTTATGATTTCCGCTTTATCTCCACTGCGGATTGCAAGCTCCAATAACAATTCTTTTTTACATGGCCGCCAGAATTCCTGCACATTGCCTGTAAATGAGCTGTTCAGGCAGACAATCGGGCTTTCTTTATCAAGCTCTGCAGCCAACAAACATTCATTCAGAGAATCTCTCAATTCACTGAATCCCTCAACATATCCACCAAGAGAAATCCGCATCTGATATCCTGCCTTTGTGTAATACTCATGCAGCTCAGAACACTGTTCCATTGCAGACTGTGTACCTTTCCGTGCACAGTAGAGGCAGATATAACCTCCTCCAATTTCCCTTGTAATAAACAGGACACATTTCTCTTTTAACATCGGCATCCGGTAGTCTGTTTCCAACTCTGTGATCTCCTCTTGAGGCATTAAAAGAATTATGCAGAATTCACTGGTCTGTTCCTGAAAACCGTACCGCTCAAACAATTCCAGCTCTGCGTTATTTACACCTCCGCCTCCGTATAAAACCTCTGTCAGAACCTCTCGAATCTGCTGTAAATTACGTCGATTGATCTGTTCCTTCATTGAGATACTTTCCTTCTGCAGATTCTTCACATATTGATTGATTAAAGATAACTCATCTCTCTTCGCACTATAAGCAATATCTGGATTAAACAGATGAAGGAGACTCTTTACCGGAAGGTAACAATAAAAAGCAATCAAAACTCCTATCATTCCAGAAGTGATCATCGCCAACATGAACAGCATTCCGACCGAAGGAAGAATCTCCTTCCACAGCATCGCTGCCAGATCTTTTTGATCGATCAGGCGGATATAATACCAGCCTGTAACGTCTGCCTGATATGCAACTGCCCGATAGGTTGTCTGTTCCTCTTTTACGGTATAAAAATGTTCTTCGTCAGAAATCTCTCTCAGCATTTCCAACAGTTGCAAAGAAAGCTTTTCATGATCTCCTGTTGTAAATAAAATCTTCCCTTCGTTATTGCAGATAATCGTTTCACTGGTGAGTTCGGATTCTTTTAACGCATCCTGTAAGAAACTTACCTCCATTAAGCCTGTCAGAGTTCCATAGATATTCATATCCGCAGAATATAGCGGATAAGTAATCATATTGTAAGGCTTCTTCTCTGACACCAGAGAATCCGTCGAGTTCAGGAAGCCGTACCGGTCTTTTGAATCAAGCAGAGCATATAAATTCTCTAAAGTCAGGGTTCCCCCCAACGTGAAGGCCCGCCCTGTCAGGATCGAAAACTGCTCCATTCCATTGGTTCTGTAGACCACATCTTCATTATTCAGACAAATCAGTAAATCCTCGAATACATCCGTACCCTGACAATAGTATTTTAATTTTTGTAATGCTTCTACGGTATAGTACCCGCCTTTTCGAAGCCGATACGGTGTAATCGTATCATCCACTATGATCTGGTCGGAAATCTGCTTCAGGCTTTCCATGCCATTTTCCACATCTTCCATTGTCAGGACCAACAGAAAATTCTCTTCTTCCATCCTTTTACTTTCAATCTGTCTTGCCTTTTCTACCGTCCAAAAGCCGATGAACAGGCAGAATAAGACCATGACTATGCCAAAACCAAATATGACATAACGATATAATATACTTTTTCTTCTGTTGTCCTTCACACCAAATCAATCCCTTCTTGTAGAAAGAGGCTCTAGAATCCTCTAAAGCCTCTTTCCGCCATTGTACTAATTTGCTACATAGCGATCATATGCGTCCTGTTTGATCTGCAGTGCAGTGTCAATACCGCGCAGCTTCAGGCCCTCAAGGTATGCATCCCAGTTTGCATCAATATCAAGCTCACCCATAATCATCTTGGATTCCATTTCTTCTGCAAAGCTGTCGATATCTGTCATCACAAGTGTCAGCTCATCGTTCTCATCCTGTGTCAGAGTTGCACCCACCGGATAACCAACTGTGTAATATTCGGAATGAGCAACTGTAGTTGCCAGCTGCAGGTGATATCCTGTACTTGTCTCACTGAATGTCTGGCTCCAGTAACGATAGAACGGAACAGAGCTGCCATTCGGTCTTCTCTCACCATATACGAAAGAGTTGTGATCGTTATAAGCTTCCGGATATGTCAGATTCTTTCCTTCTCTGTCTACAACTTCCCAGTTGTGCTTTTCACCAGTGTAACCCCAATCCGGATATTTCTCATCTTCATCAAACTGCGGACCTGCCTGAGTAGCCATATATCCTTCCTCACTGATTAACCAGTCTGCGATCGCAACAACACGGTCAACATTCTCACACTTGGACATAACTGTAATCTGTCCGGTTGCCTTTAAGTCAGTTGCAGACCACATTTTCTCATCGTTTACCGGAGAAGTTAATACCGGCATACCATCATATACATGATATTTAAGAGCTGTTACGTCTTCACCAGTTCTATTTTCGTGAGCACCCCATGCACCAAATGCACCGTAGAGATACTCAGAGTTCTTTGCGCTGAACTGATCCTTTGTCTGAGTAAAGAACTCATTGTCAAGAAGACCTTCCTCAAACAGCTTGTTTGTATATTTTAACATCTCTTTGTAATTTTCGGAACTTCTTGTATGGAATACTTTTCCATCATCTCCAACCTGCCAGTTCTTATCAAGCAGACCATATGCATTGCGAAGCATAGTGAGCGGATTGATACCGTTGGACATGCTGTAATATCCACCAAGCGGGATCTCATCGTTTGCATCACCATCTCCATCCATATCTTTCTCTTTTACGCCCACAAAGTACTCATATAATTCGTCAGTGTTTTCCGGAAGTTTTCCGAGAATCTCATTCGCCCACTCTTTGTTAATGAAGAAACGGCAGTTATCAAGACCACGTGGTTCATTATCAGAGCCAACAATCGCATAAACTTCACCAGTTGCAGCACTGCCAACACCTTTCGTAGATGGACTCTCCTCCCACATCTTCATAATATTCGGAGCAGTTGTCTCATTTACATAGTCAGTCAGATCTGCGAGGTAACCCTGGTCACCATACAGATTAATGTCGATTGCGCCACCATAGTTACAGATGATGAAATCCGGGAGACTGTCTTTGGACGCGAACAGAAGCGGATATTTCTCTTTCCAGACTGTACTGTCGATCATCTCAATTTGAAGATCAACATTAAATTTCTCCTCAATCTTTTTTACAAAGTAGTACTCATTCCAGTCTTTTTCACCGGTTTTATAGTATGCCAGAGCTTTCAGAGTTACTTTCTCACTAAAATCATTCGCAGCCACTTCCTCTGCCGCTGTTGTCTCAGCAGCCTGAGTCTCCTTTGCTGCCTCTGTCGCTGCAGCTGTTGCTGCTGTCGTTGCTGCTGTTGTAGCTTCTGTATTTGCCCCACAACCACACAGACCAGCCACCATGGACATCGCCATAAGCGTACTCACTAATTTCTTTTTCATAATAACCTTTTCCTTTCTGCCACTTGCGTGGACTTTATATTTGTTTCTTCCAGCCGGAAGAATCATGTTCCTTTTTAATAAAATTATGTAACTAACCTTTTACCGCTCCAATCATGATTCCTTTTGCAAAATACTTCTGTAACATCGGATATAATACGAGGAACGGAACACTGGCTACTACGATCAACGAATACTTCATTACCTGTGCCATCTGCTGTAAAGCCATAATTGCCTCTGCATCCGTAGTCTCCATCACGTCCAATCGTTGATCTAACAGCAAATACTCACGCAAAAATACCTGGAGTGGCAGAAAATCGCGATTATTTAAGTAAATCATCGGATTAAAATAGCTGTTCCAGTGTGCGACACCGTAATACAGGCACAAAACAGCAATGGTTCCTCCTGAAAGTGGTAAAATAATCTGACGTAAAATCTGGAAATCAGAAGCTCCGTCTATTTTTGCTGATTCTTGCAGTTCATAAGGCAGAGAACTCATAAAACTTCTGCAAATGATAATGTTGTAAGAACTAACAAGAGTAAGTAAAATCAAAACTACCGGTTTGTTTACCAGGCCGAGGCTGTCAACTGTCAAATAGGTCGGGATCAGGCCACCGCTGAACCACATCGGAATTGCGATAAACCAGTTGAAAAACTTTCTTCCGAACAAATCTTTACGAGATAGTGCATAGCCTGCCATAACCGTACAAAACACGTTACAGAAGGTACCAACTACTGTATAAATAATACTGTTTCGATAACCCAGCATTACATCCTTATCCATAAGCACCATTTTATAGCCATCAAAATGAATTCCTTTTGGAAAAAGCCACACTTGACCACTATTAACCAAATTTGGATCACTGATGGACGCGATCACAACGAAAAACAGCGGATATGCGATGATCAGTCCGATCAAAGCAACTAAAATCGTAATATACCAGTCAACCGCTGTATATTTCTTTCTCTTTTTCTCTACCATATGAAATCTCCTTCATTACAGCTTAGAACAAGCTGGTATCACTGAATTTCTTAGCAATTTTGTTTACGATGATTAATACGGTTACATTAATCACAGAGTTAAAGAGACCAATCGCTGCCGTGTAACTATACTTTGCATGGATTAAACCAACCTTATACACATAGGTCGAAATAATTTCTGAAACAGTAGTATTCAGTGAGTTCTGCATCAAATAGGTCTTTTCATAACCGACATTCAGAATGTTACCACTATTCATGATTAACAGTAACACTGCAGTTGGCATAATCGCCGGTAAATCGATGTACCAAATCTTATGGAACCGGTTGGCTCCATCAACCTTTGCTGCATCATACAATGTGGTATCTACGTTCGCCAGCGCTGCCACATAGATAATCGCATTCCAACCAAGATTCTGCCATTGTCCACTAATGATATATGTGGGTAAAAAGGCTTCTTCCTTTGCCAGAAAATTAACTGCTTCGCCTCCAAATGCTTCAATAATATGATTGATGAGACCGGAAGACGGTGAAAGAAACATATTTACCATTCCGACCAGAACTACTGTGGAGATAAAGTGCGGTGCATATGTAATATTCTGAACCACTTTTTTTAGTTTTGGTGATCTTGTTTCATTCAACAAGATCGCCAACATAATCGGCAGTGGGAAACCGACAATCAGGTTGGTCACACTGATTCTCAGCGTGTTCGAAATCAGTGTTTCAAACTGTATCGAGTTAATAAAGCGTTCGAAATGCTTCAAGCCTACCCATTCGCTTCCCCAGATACCATCTACTGCTCTGTAATCACGAAATGCAATCTGTACACCTGCCATCGGCAAATATTTAAACAGAACGAAATACAAAACTGCAGGCAGCAGCATAACGTATAGCTGCCAACACTGTAATATTTTTTTATGAACAGGTTTTTTATTTGAGTTCGCCCCCTTCATAGCCTCTCCTTTCACTTTTCACTTTCCTGACAAAAATCTTATATCTCAATGATAGTATGGCATCTTGCACAAAGCAATCGGTCGTTTTTCTCTTGAATCTGTCATTTTTACCTCAAATCGGTCATTTTTGCCAGTATTGCCACGAAAAATCTACCGTTCCCGACAATTAGTGCACGATCAATTCCGTCAGTACATTCCGCCAGCTTTCAGACATCTCAAGCCCCAAAAGAGAACTCATCATCTGTTCCACCGAATCCGCATTTTTTACTGCATTGAAAATCTGATTCTTCAATTCTACTGTTCCCTGAGCACTGTCTAAAAAATCAAAGACTCGGTCAACCCGATCGCTATTGCTATGAATCAGATTGCCCTGCTGTTCTTCTTCCGATTCTGAACTCGCCTTAAGCTCCACGGAAATCTCACGCCCTGATTCTTTACCCATCAGTTTTAACGTCAATGTCCTGGTTTTTTTATCATAGAATTTCTCATATTCCTCGCTGACCTGAATCTTCTCCGGATCCGAAAATCCACGGAAATGAATCACATATGTTCTATGTTCTGGGATCACTGACAAATCTCCATGAGGCTTCACAGTAAATACTGCTCGTCCATTCTCCCACTGCAGTTTCATTTCTGTGTGCAAGCAAACACCTTTCTCATAAGAAAAACCATCTCCAGAATCCTCAAACAGCACATATGTGTTGTTTCCACCTGGATATACATAAATCTCCAATGTCTCCGGATTTTCGATATCATTGATACAACCGGAAAGCTGTTCATTCAAAACCGCCATGGGCACAATGGCTCCAGCTTTAGCCAGTACACACTGGTGTTCAATTGTACGGTTCAGCACAACAGTACGACCTTTGGCGCCGCCATTATATACTGTTCCATCATAAAAATCCGTCCAGATGCCATCCGGAATCCAGCTTTTCTCCGATGTGTATCCAGTCTCCCGATCTGTCGGATGTACCATCGGCTGTACCAATAATTCCGTACCAAAATAATATTCATTGCGATACCTATAGCTTCCCATCATCATTGGATGATGATAATACGCAGGGACTACAACCGGAACCATATCTTCATGGCACTGGTAATTCATGGTATAAATGTAAGGGAGCAATCGGTGACGCAACCGTAATGTCTCAGCCGCAATCTCATCATAAGGCTTCGGATAACGCCACGGTTCCTTTCCGCAAAACGGATCTTTGTTGCTGTGAAGACGGTTGATCGGTGAAAATACACCATACTGCAGCCATCGGATATATAGTTGATTATCCTTAATGCCCTTCATATGGCCGCCAATATCATGGCTCCACCATGTATAGCCCACATTGGCAGCTGTGGATGTAAAATATGGCTGATACTCCAATGTATCCCAGGATACAATCGTATCTCCCGAAAATCCCATCGGATACCGATGACTGCCAAGCCCACTATAGCGCGACAACATAACTGCACGCTTATCCTCTTTTTTCAGGTCATAGTGGTGGTAATGATTCAGCATCCACATCGGATCCATTCCTTCTACCGCAGAGACATTTCCCTGCTGCCAGTCCATCCACCAGAAATCTACACCTTGCTCTTCATTGGGGTGATGAAGATATTTAAAATACGCCTCGATAAACTGAATATTGGTAAAATCAAACGCTACTGGATAGCCACTATCCGGGTCAATTCCCATCTCTTTGGCCATATCTTCATACTGCTCTTCAAAGGCTCTGACACCATCTGCCGGATGAAGATTTAAAGTGATCCGGTAATTATGCTCATGGAGCCAGTCTAAAAATCGTTTCGGATCCGGAAAAAACTCCTTATTCCAGGTATAACCGGTCCAGCCTCTGCCAAAATGTTTCGGAATATCCACCAGATGCCAGTCCATATCCATAACGACCACAGAAAATGGAATCTTCATCTCTTCAAATCTGGTCAAAAGCTCCATATAGCTTTCCTCGGTGTATTTCCAATAACGGCTCCACCAGTTGCCCAGAACATATTTGGGCAACATTGGGACAGGACCTGACAGACGATAAAAGTCGTGGATTGCTCCAAAATAATCTCTGCCATAACCAAAGAAATACACGTCTGTGCATCCCATCTTCCTCGGATGCACCCACCCATCCTCATCGATGATCAAAGATTTGCTGTCGTCAAAGAAGGTTCGTCCACTGCTGTCGCAGAGTCCCATTCCGAGATTTACATCTCCGTCATCTCGGTTATTATCATTGCCCCATGTACGCATTCGTTCCAGAACATTGGCACCCTCGTACCACATTCCACTGCATCGGTCCAGAGTTCTTGCAGTACCTTTCAGATTGTGCGTCCTTGGAGGATCTCCATAGTCCGTTCTTCCGTAGTACCATCTTCCTCCATAATTAGTAAATGCATATTTCACATCAATATACAAATGGTTTGGAGTGAATTCCTTCTTGTCATACACCAAATGAAGATATTCTGTATCAATCTCTAACCGATTCTCCCGATCACTTACCGTAAATTCCGGAGAGTCAAAATTTCGATTCCACACCACCTGTGTCGGACGATCTTCAAATTCTCCGTCTTCCGAATATTCCAGCCGGAGCATCCGTGATGTCAGGACAGTAATGCGGTACTTTTCCCCCTGCACCACACACGCCGGGTTGCAAGAGCCATTTAGTTGTAATTTGAATCGATTATCAAGTTTCTTCACGATTGTCTCCTCTATTTCCTGTACCTTCAGCTTTTTCTGTATAACAACCATTAATCAAACTTTAAAATAAGCTCCAGCACCCTCTTCGCACAGATTTCCATTTCTTCTCTTGTCAGTTTCCCGTCTTCCAGTGCTTTCAACAACTGCTCCGGATATCCGCAGGCCATCTTCACATCATTTCCTGCTTTCACTTCTTTATAGTGAGAACCATAAG
Organism: Lachnospiraceae bacterium; assembly: GCA_017482945.1. Classification (GTDB taxonomy): domain Bacteria; phylum Bacillota; class Clostridia; order Lachnospirales; family Lachnospiraceae; genus Pilosibacter. The sequence continues at coordinate 2,551 of JAFUMF010000223.1, read as the reverse complement.
TCCACCAGTCACTGAACACCAGTCCATCAAATCCCCACTCGCCTCTTAAGATATCTTCCAACAATTCACGATTCTCAGAAGCACGCGTTCCATTGATGATATTGTAAGAACTCATCATCGTCCATGGTTTCGCAGTCTTAACAATGATTTCAAATACCTTCAGGTAAATTTCGCGTGCCGCACGCTCGGACACTCTGGAATCACTGTCTTTTCGATTGGTTTCTTTATTGTTCAGAGCAAAATGTTTCACGGACGGAGCGATATGCTGAGACTGCATTCCTTTTACCAGACTGGCTGCTAGTACACCCGCAAGCAGCGGATCTTCGGAATAATATTCAAAATTTCTTCCACAGAGAGGACTTCTGTGAATATTCACCGCTGGCGTCAGCCATGTTGTCATATTGTTCTCTTTGACCTCTTTGGCTCCTGCCTCACCAACGCGGAACAATAGTTCCTCGTTCCAAGTACATGCCAGAAGTGTGGCACATGGGAAAGCAGTTGTATACACATCACGTCCCGGACGCACACGCAGTCCCGCAGGACCATCGGCTGTAATTGCATTTGGCACCTCATATTCCGGCAGATTTCCCACACCATATGTAATTCCCACACCTGTGTTCGGCTGTCCACCAAGCATATGAGCCAACTCTTCACAACTCAATCCGGCAATAAACTCATCCAGACTCATGACTCCCTCTGCCACTCGTTTGAAATTCATGGTGATAAATTTCTCAATCGGTTTTCTCGTTGCCGGATCCACTTTTTTCACTGCTACTGCCCGAACACCCGGCTGGGAGAATTCATATTCGCGGGCATGGGCATAACATTCGTCTTCACGCGGATCAGCAACTGCCTTCTGTGGAAGTTCCTCATATGTACCGTCTGCCAGTAAGCGCTGTTTTAATGCCACCGGTGCAATTTTTTCAGAAAGTTGTTCAACAATGCGGTCTTCCGGCTCGTTGTATACATAATCCAATATCACTGTATCGCGTACGGAAGTTCCCACATAGAATCGATAATCGCCTTTTTCCAACACATACGCAGATTTCGCAACCTTACCCAGATCATCGTAAGATGCCATCGCGTCCACATTCCATTCCAGAATCACTACCTGCTGCTCACCCGGCTGCAAAAGTCTTGTCTTTTTAAATGCAGCCAAGCTCTTCGCCGGTTTTCCTAAAAGTCCTTGCGGAGCACCATAATATGCCTGGAATACTTCCTTACCAGACATATTTCCAATATTGGTCACTTGCACACGAACGCGAATTTTTCCATCCTTTTCTTTCGTTGAAATTACACTCCATTCAAATTCTGTATAAGAAAGTCCATAGCCAAACGGATAGTTGACGCACTCTGCCACTCCCGGCAAAGTCTCAAAATATCGATATCCCACATAGATATCTTCCGTATAATCCACATACATATCTGAATCATGGAACCCCGCTGTCGAAGGATAATCCTCCAAATGCTTTGCAAAAGTATCCGCTAACTTACCAGATGGATTCGCAAGTCCACAAAGCAGTTCAGCCACCGCACGGCCGCCTTCCATGCCTCCCTGCAATGCCAACAGAACAGACTTAATCTTATCGTCTGCAAAAAACCACTCTGTATCCACCATACCTCCGACGTTGAGGACCACGACAACATTCTTAAAGTTCTTCCGAACCTTCTCTACCATAGCAATTTCTGCATCGGAAAGATAAAAATCACCTCGTTCAAACAGTTCGTTTCCCTTTGCTACCATTGCTGCTCGAAGTCCGCCTACAGCTTTTTTTCCTGCAACTGTTCTATCCCAGTATTCTCCGGAAAATCGTGAAATCGTGATCACTGCAGTATCCGTAAACATACGTGCCTTCTCACAAAGCTCGTCAGGGAGCTCTGGCTCCGCGATCATACCAGGCACATTCCTCTCTTTATATTGCTGCTTCACATACTGACGATAATAGTCCGCCACATTCTCCTCGATATAAACCTGGTCATGCAGCGACTTAAAGCCTTCATAGAGGTTCACCACATATTTTACCGTCACGTCACCGCTTCCGCCTCCGCCCTTGACATAGTCAAAGGTTCCTTTTCCGAACAATGCAATCTTCTTACCCTTGGCCAGTGGAAGTACATTCTCTTCATTTTTCAGAAGAACCATGCCCTCTTTTGCTGCATTTCTAGACAACAATATATGTTCCTCACAGGCAGTTACTCTCTTTCCATCCTCGCCCAACGGAAGATTTGGCTGATATAATATTCTTCCCCATTTTTCCATACTTTTCCTCCTTGCACACTACAAACAGTTCACTCTATGGCTTTTCTTTAACGGTAACACTGCTTTTTGCACAAATCAATCTGTCATTTTTGCCTCAAATCTGTCATTTTTGCCATAAAACGCCTTCTTTTTTGTATACACATTTCTGGTCACTCGGGGGCGACTTGATTTTTCTCTTTTGCAGTCAGCTTGATCATCAGCTTCTAAGAAAACAAAAAACCTCAGAAACCCTTATTTTATAAGAGTGATATGCTCCCTTTTAGGTAGACAGTTAAAAAATAAAACTGTTTG
>JAFUMF010000222.1 GCA_017482945.1 Lachnospiraceae bacterium | reverse complement strand
GACACCGATACCACGTGTACCAATACCGCCATTCTCTTTGAAGCAGAATGTTACTCCATAATAATTGTCATCATATACAGTTACACGACCTGTGCGCATCTTACCAGTATTCACATCGAAGTACATCGGACCGCTTCCGGACTCAACAATACCAGTCACCATATGACCATTCTCATCGAAGCAATAGTAATCGCTGTCAATCTTGGCAATTCCATATCCATTCAGATCAGTTGTCTTACTATGCTCAAGAGAGTATGCTCTTCCATCTCTAAAGTAGTAGTAATGAGACTCATAATCGGACGGGCTGTCAAGGTGTAACCAACCATTTACAGCAGCACCATTTTCATCGAAATATTTAAGCTCATCAATATCACTAGTACTTAAGTTGTCTAAAGAAGAAGATGTGAAGTTGCTTGTATCAACCCAACCCGTCAACATACGGCCTTCGCTGTCGAATGCGTAATCCACACCGCTGATCTCTTTAACAGTAGATTTTGTCAGCTTACCGCCATTTGTGAAGTAATACCAGTACTCACCCCACGCGTCCTCATCATCGCTGTCCTCAAGCAACCACTTCCAGCCAGTTGCCATAGAACCGTCCTCTTTGAAGTAATATGTATAATCGCCTTCATCAATCCAACCTGTGGACATTCTTGTGTCAGCGAAGTGATAGTAGTAGCCGTTGATCAGCTTAATACCATCTCTGTAAACACGGCCGTTGGCACCAAAGTATCTCCAAGCGCCTTCGTCGTCCTCATCCCACTCATCAACAACCCACTGCCAGCCATTTACTGTCATTGCGCCGTTTGCATCTACATAATATGTATCTTCGATCATTGTATTGGTCAGCATTGCGCCGTCTTCACCGAGATAGTACCAGAAGTCACCGGACTGTGCCCAGTCATCTGTTACCATTTCATGGTTAGAATCCTTATAGTAATACCAGGTGCCATAGTGCTCTTCCCAGCCTGCAAGAGCTGTCATTGCCATTCCTGCTGTCATAGCTGCTGCCAAACCTGCTGTTAATAACATTTTTTTCTTCATACGATTTCCTCCTTTATTTCTACGAAAATGACTCTTTGTCATTAATTGTCTTGCTTTATATAGAATATACCACAATATCATCAAAATTTCCTCACTTTTCCCTTACAATTTACGAAAAAAGTTAGGCAAAAAAGTGGCAATCCAGATATTTTATTCCGGACTGCCACAATTCATTCCACATGGTGAAATTTCTATTATATTATTCTGCGAAGAGACGGTTTACTGCGCTGAAGATACCACGTAAGGACGCTCTTGTGATGTTGGAGCTTACGCCTACGCCGTATGTCACACGGTTGGAATCCTGATCCATCACATGGATATAGGAAGCTGCCTGCGCACCAGAGCCGGACGCAAGAGCATGCTCGTTGTAATCGAGGACTTTGATGTTGATTCCAAGCTCTTCCTCAAGACCACGCTGAACCGCGTCGATCGGGCCGTTACCAACGCCTTCAAACTGCTTCTCTACACCATGGTCGGTGTAAGTAACCACTGCAACGGTTGTAAAATCGCCCTTGGACTCGAAGTCTGTGATCTTGCACTTTCTGAAGTGGTACGGTTCTTTTCTGTCCAGATATTCGTTTCTGAATTCCTCCATGATCTGCTCCGGAGCAACCTCGCCCTGGCCCTCTGCGATCTTCTGGATAATATCAGCAAACTCTTTGTGCATGCCACGCGGCAGACGGAAACCGAAGAATGTCTCCATAACGAACGCTACGCCGCCTTTTCCGGACTGGCTGTTGATGCGGACCACCGGCTCGTATTCGCGGCCGATGTCGGACGGGTCGATCGGAAGGTACGGTACCTGCCAGATCTGGCTCTGACGTTCCAAAAGCGCATGCATACCTTTGTTGATCGCATCCTGGTGGGAGCCGGAAAATGCTGTAAATACAAGCTTTCCTGCGTATGGATGACGCGGGTCGATGTGCATCTTTGTTGTGCGCTCATATACTTCCGCGATTTCTTTAATATCACCGATTTCGAGCTCCGGATCAATGCCCTGGGAGAACATGTTGTAAGCAATCGTAAGAATATCCACGTTACCGGTTCTCTCACCGTTACCGAACAGAGTTCCCTCAATGCGATCTGCACCTGCAAGAAGCGCTAACTCCGCTGCGGCAACGCCGGTACCTCGGTCATTGTGCGGATGGACGCTTAAGATAATGCTCTCGCGGTTCTCCAGATGTTTGCTCATCCACTCGATCTGGTCTGCATAAACGTTCGGTGTTGTCATTTCAACAGTAGACGGTAAGTTGAAAATCATCTTCTTTTCCGGAGTCGGGCCCCATGCTCTCTGGACCACATTACAGATATCCAGCGCGAAATCAAGCTCTGTTCCTGTAAAGCTCTCCGGGGAATACTCTAAGATCACTTCGCCGTCATAGTTTTCCATATATTTCTTTACCATTGCGACACCGTCAATGGCAATCTGTTTGATTTCTTCGCGGTCCATGTTAAATACCACATCACGCTGTAAGGTGGATGTGGAGTTGTAGATATGTACCACTGCTTTTTTGATTCCCTGAATCGCTTCGAACGTTCTCTCGATCAAGTGCTCACGACACTGTGTCAGGACCTGAACTACCACGTCATCCGGAATCAGCTTACGCTCTACCAGCTGTCTTAAGAAGTCAAATTCAATCTGGGATGCCGCCGGGAAACCGATCTCGATTTCCTTAAAGCCCATTTTCACCAGAAGATTGAACATCTCCACCTTCTCTTCTACCACCATCGGCTCCACAAGAGCCTGGTTGCCATCTCGCAAGTCCACACTGCACCAGACCGGCGCTTTTTCAATTTCTTTATTCGGCCATTCGCGCTCCGGATAGTGAACTACCGGCACCCTTTGATATCTTTTATAGTTCATCATAACGAATACCTCCGTTTATCGCTTTAAACTAGCATTATGTTGTCTTATTATACCACCATTAAAATGTAATAGCAAGAAAGCAAATCATAACAATTATTCATGGTTGATATGAAATAATTCTACGGCTGGGCCGGGTTCAGGCGCCAAAAGACGGATATTTCCCTGAAAAAACAGAAAACCGCCGGTGCTTTTTCCACCGGCGGCTGCAAATCTCTATTATTTTTCCACAACATGACCGTTCGCTTTCAACACGTCGATCACCTGATCCACATATTGTTCGCAAAGCTTGGAAGTCTCCGCTTCCACCATCACGCGGATCAGCGGCTCTGTTCCGCTCTGACGAAGGAGAAGACGACCATCATTTCCGAGGGCCTTTTCCACATCTGCTGCTGCCTGCTGCACATCTGCATCTCCCAGAGCTGCTGCCTTATCTGCCACACGCACGTTCTTAAGAAGCTGCGGAAGAATCGTCACTTCGGATGCAAGCTTCGCAAGGCTCTGTTTCTTCTCCAGCATGACTTCCATAATCTTTAAGGAAGTGAGGATACCGTCACCGGTCGTCGCATATTTGCTGAAAATGATATGACCGGACTGTTCACCGCCTAGGCAGTTTCCTGTCTGGGACATGTTCTCGTAAACATATTTGTCGCCCACCGCAGTCTTATCGTATCCGATTCCCTCGCGGTCCAGCGCCTTATAAAGGCCCAGATTGGACATGACCGTCGTAACGATCTTGTTGTTGCGGAGCATACCCTGTTCCTTCATATATTTACCGCAGATATAAAGAATCAGGTCTCCATCCACCACATTGCCGTTCTCATCCACCGCAAGACAGCGGTCCGCATCGCCGTCATAGGCAAATCCCACATCCAGCTTATGCTCTTTCACAAATTCCTGAAGATATTCGATGTGGGTGGAACCGCAATTTTTATTGATATTTAAACCGTTCGGTTCACTGTTGATCACGTAAGTATCGGCGCCAAGCGCATCGAATACGCTCTTTGCAATTGTGGAAGCACTGCCATTGGAGCAGTCCAGACCGATTTTTTTGCCCTTGAAGGAACGAGTTGCAATGGAAATCAGATAACCGATGTAGCGGTTTCTTCCTGCGGCAAAGTCCTGGGTGCGGCCGATATGCTCTCTCTTTGCAAGCGGAATTTCTTCCATCTCGCCGTCCAGATATTTCTCAATTTCCGTGATCACACTCTCTTCCAGCTTTTCTCCATTGCCGTTCATGACTTTAATGCCGTTGTCGTAGTACGGATTGTGGCTGGCGGAGATCATGATTCCGCAGTCGAAATCTTCTGTACGGATCACGTGGGACACACTCGGTGTCGGAGTTACATGCAGAAGGAATACATCCGCACCGGACGCTGTAAGGCCCGCAACCAGAGAATACTCGAACATGTAACTGGAACGTCTTGTGTCTTTTCCGATTACCACGCGGCATTTCTCACCCTTCGGCTGTTTTCCATAATACCATCCCAAGAAACGGCCTACTTTGTAAGCGTGCTCAACCGTAAGATCGACGTTTGCTTCCCCGCGGAAACCGTCTGTTCCAAAATATTTTCCCATCCTAATTACTCCTTTCGGATTTTCTGTCACTCTCGAATGTCTTTTTATTGTCCATCTTGTATAAATACAACGATTCCGGCGTCAGACACATGTTCTCGCCTGACGCCGGATTCTCTATTGGTTCTTTCCTAATTATATGCCGCTCTTACCAGGTAATTTCCTTTAAATAACGGGCAACGGCATCCTGCCACTGCGGAAGTCTTTCGAATCCGTTGTCGGAGAGTTTTTCTTTGCTGATCCGGCTGTTCATCGGGCGTTTTGCCTTGGATGCCGGGTACTCGCTGGACGGAACCGGAGTAACCTTTACTTCGTCCATTCCTGCTGCGCGGAAAATCTCGCATGCGAACTCGTACCAGGAGCAAAGTCCCTCGTTTGTCGCATGATATCTGCCGTATTTGTCTGTCTGGATCATATCCACAAGAAGTTTTGCAAGGTCGTATGTGTAAGTCGGGGAACCGATCTGGTCACATACAACGGTCGCCGCACCGCGTTCTTTGCCGATGCGGAGCATGGTCTTGATGAAGTTCTTGCCGTTCACACCGAATACCCATGCGATGCGGACGGTGAAGAATTTCTCTACCAGCTCTTCCACTGCCAGCTCGCCTTCGTATTTACTCTGGCCATAAACGTTTAACGGATGTCTCTCATCATCCGGCTCCCACGGGCGTGTGCCCTGGCCGTCGAATACATAGTCTGTGCTGATGTACATCATCTTGATGTCCAGCTTTTTGCAGACCTCTGCGATATTTCTTGTTCCTTCTGCGTTGACTTTCATGCAGATTTCCACGTTGTCTTCTGCTGCATCTACTGCTGTGTATGCTGCGCAGTGGATCACTGCGTCAACGTTTGCCTCTGTGATGACCTTATCGCAGGCAGCTTTGTCTGTGATATCCATCTCTTCCACATCAACGCCCACCGGCTCGAGGCCTCTCTTTTTCATTTCATTTACTACGTCATAGCCAAGCTGGCCTTTTACGCCTGTTACTAAAACTCTCATGGGTTGCTCCTTATTTATCGTTCAGTCTCTCTCCATACATATTGTCAAAGTAATTGCTGTACTCACCGCTTAAGATTCTCTTCCACCAGTCCTGGTTGTCCAGATACCACTGGATCGTCTGCTGAATACCTGTGTCGAAGTTGTACTGCGGCTTCCAGCCAAGCTCTGTCTCGATTTTGGTCGGGTCGATGGCATATCTCTGGTCATGGCCCGGACGGTCTGTTACATATTTAATTAAGCTCTCCGGTTTATCAAGAGCTTTTAAGATCGTCTTTACTACTTCAAGGTTTGTACGTTCATTGTGTCCGCCGATGTTGTAAACTTCACCAACGCGGCCATTGTGAATGATCAGGTCGATCGCCTGGCAGTGGTCGGATACATGGAGCCAGTCACGTACGTTTTCGCCTGTTCCGTATACCGGAAGGGACTCGTCAGCAAGAGCACGGCTGATCATAAGTGGGATCAGCTTCTCTGGGAAGTGGTACGGACCATAGTTGTTGGAGCAGCGGGAAATTGTCACCGGAAGTCCGTAAGTTCTATTGTAAGCCATTACGAACAGGTCTGCTGCTGCCTTGGAAGAAGAATACGGGCTGGAAGTATGGAGCGGAGTCTCCTCTGTGAAGAAAAGGTCCGGGCGGTCTAACGGAAGATCGCCGTATACTTCGTCTGTGGATACCTGGTGGTAACGCTTGATTCCGTATGTCTTGCAGGCATCTAAAAGAGTGGTTGTTCCCATTACGTTTGTGCGGACAAAGCTCTCCGGATCCACAACGGAACGGTCAACATGGCTCTCAGCCGCGAAGTTCACGACCATGTCCGGCTTCTCTTTCTCGAAGAGGTCGAAGATGAACTTGCGGTCTGCGATGTCGCCCTTTACAAATTTGTAGTTCGGCTTGTCCTCCACCGGTTTTAAGGTCTCGAGGTTGCCTGCGTATGTCAGAAGATCCAGATTGATGATCTCATAATCCGGATATTTATTTACCATATGGTGAACGAAGTTGCCGCCGATGAAACCGGCGCCGCCTGTTACGATGATTTTCATGTTATCTCTCCTTATTTATCTGCGTATGTCGGCAGTTTATCAATATACTTGCCGTCTACAACATCTTTCAGATACTGGCCATACTGATTCTTCTTGTAGATCTCGTACGCCGCCATGATCTCGTCCTTGGAGATCCAGCCGTTTAAATATGCGATCTCTTCCAGACATGCGATCTTTCTGTGCTGGTGTGTTTCGATTGTTTTTACGAAATTGGATGCCTCCACTAAGGACTCATGTGTTCCCGTATCCAGCCATGTGAAGCCCTGGCCCATCAGGGTTACATCCAGCTCGCCGTTCTCAAGATAGATTCTGTTGAGGTCTGTGATCTCAAGCTCGCCTCTTGCGGACGGTTTCAGGTTCTTCGCATACTCAACAACACGGTTGTCGTAGAAGTACAGACCTGTTACACAGTAGTTGGATTTCGGCTTCGCCGGCTTCTCCTCGATGGAGATCGCCTTGCCGTCCTTATCAAATTCTACGATACCGAAACGCTCCGGATCGTCTACATAGTAACCGAATACAGTCGCGCCTGTCTCCTTCGCTGCCGCCTTGCGGAGACGTTTCTTTAATCCCTGACCATGGAAAATATTATCGCCAAGTACCATTGCAACTCTGTCATCGCCGATGAACTCCTCGCCGATGATAAATGCCTGCGCAAGTCCGTCCGGGCTCGGCTGAACCGCGTAGGACAGCTCGATACCAAACTGATGACCGTCGCCCAGAAGTGCCTGGAAACGCGGTGTATCGTCCGGTGTGGAAATAATTAAGATTTCACGGATTCCCGCATTCATCAATACGGAAAGCGGATAGTAGATCATTGGTTTATCGTAAATTGGTAAAAGCTGTTTGGAAGTTACCTTTGTTAACGGATAGAGACGTGTGCCGCTGCCGCCTGCAAGAATAATACCTTTCATATGCTCTCCTTTTCTTTTCGTGTATTTCTCATTTCACAATAAAAGTTCCGAAGCCGCCGTTCGCGCTTCATCCCGGCAGATTGCCAGAGCAACTAAGCATTGGGCGCACCTCGCCTATTTTGTGATATTATAACATAAAAGGTTTCCTTTTAAAAGCAAGAGTTGACTTTTCTTGATTTTTTCGTTTCATGAGTACGCATGGCAAAGGCAGAGACATATGCCTCTGCCCAAAAGTCCTTTTTATTACAGCCCATACTTTTTCTTAAACTGCATCCAGGCCGGCGGTTCCTCACCAGATCCAAAACCACAGCAGTCATACATCGCCCGAGCATAGAACTCCTTGCGTGCCTTATCCTCATTGCTGGTGGCCTTCGGCATCCTCAGTTCCATCTCCATAATAAATTCGCTGTCTACCCAGCACAATCTTGTACAGATCACGTCCGTCTGTTCCGCGGTATTACCAGTCAGATAAAAACTGCTTGCGGTTCCTTCTTCATCCGCATAACCACTTCGCACAACTTTCACGTTGACTATCTCCTCTTCAGCACTTTTCTGCAGAGCCGCCGACAACGTCTCGTGGTCAGTTCCTTCTGCATTCGGACGCAGTGTCACAG
>JAFUMF010000221.1 GCA_017482945.1 Lachnospiraceae bacterium | reverse complement strand
TCATAGTAGCTTTTCTCTCAGCCATCTCTTCGTCGGAAACGAGGAGCTTCAGGCTGTAGTTCGGGATGTCGATTGCGATCTTATCGCCGTCTTTGATGTAAGCGATCGGGCCGCCTGCTGCTGCCTCCGGAGAGATATGTCCGATTGCTGCGCCACAGGATGCGCCGGAGAAACGACCGTCTGTTAACAGAGCAACCGTTGTATCCAGTTTCATACCAACGATCGCGGATGTCGGAGAAAGCATCTCTCTCATACCCGGGCCGCCTGCCGGACCTTCGTAACGGATCACAACGATGTCGCCCGGAACGATCTCACCTGCATAGATCGCTGCAATTGCTTCTTCCTCAGAGTCGAAGCACTTCGCTGTACCTGTATTTACAAGCATTTCCGGTTTTACTGCGGAACGTTTAACGATCGCACCGTTCGGAGCCAGGTTGCCGAAAAGAACTGCAAGACCACCTGTCTTGGAGTACGGATTGGACATCGGACGGATTACTTCTTCGTTTTTATTTACAGCCTTTGCAACGTTCTCAGCTACAGTCTTACCTGTTACTGTGAGACAGTCGCCATTTAACATACCAGCATCAAGGAGCTGCTTCATAACGGCAGAGATACCGCCTGCCTGAAGAAGATCCTGCATATGATGGTGACCAGCCGGTGCCAGGTGGCACAGGTTCGGAGTCTTCTCGCTGATCTCATTGATCAGGTGGAGATCCATCTGGATTCCTGCCTCATGAGCGATGGCCAGAAGATGAAGTGCAGAGTTTGTGGAACATCCCAGTGCCATATCAGTTGTAAGGGCATTGTGGAGAGCCTTCTCTGTGAGAATATCTCTCGGACGGATGTTCTGCTCTAATAATTTCATAACCTGCATACCTGCAGTCTTAGCAAGACGGATTCTCTCGCCATAAACAGCTGGAATTGTTCCGTTGCCCGGAAGACCAAGTCCAAGAACCTCTGTTAAGCAGTTCATGGAGTTTGCAGTGAACATACCGGAACAGGAACCGCAGCCCGGACATGCGCTGCCTTCGATCTCAGCCAGCTGCTCATCGTCAATGAGGTTTGCTTTTCTTGCACCAACAGCCTCGAATACACTGTTTAAATCCTTCTGGTCAATGGAGAGCATCGGACCGCCGGAAACAAATACACACGGAAGGTTCAGTCTTAACGCCGCCATTAACATACCCGGAACGATCTTGTCACAGTTCGGGATGAATACGAGAGCGTCAAAACCATGGCCTTTCACCATACACTCAACGGTATCTGCGATCAGCTCACGGGAACTTAAGGAGAATCTCATACCTTCATGACCCATAGCGATACCGTCACAAACACCGATTGTATTGAACTCCATCGGAGTTCCGCCAGCTGCAAGAACGCCGTCCTTTACGGCTCTTGCGATTGTCTGCAGATGTACATGACCCGGCGCGATCTCATTGAAAGAGTTTACAACACCGACAAACGGGCGTCTGATCTGCTCATCTATATAACCATCAGCTTTTAAAAGAGAGCGGTGCGGAGCATGCTCCACGCCTAATTTTACTTTATCAGAATTCATAATATAATTCCTCCATAATTACGGCTTTAGGCCAGGCTAAAAAGCCTGACCCAAACCATGTTTTTCTCTGTATACGCAGTGCCCACTTACGGACTTGCTTTCGCAACTATTTAGCCTCATCAAGGTTCTGAGCTTTCTTCCAGCCCATCTTCTCACGAAGCTCTGCACCAGTCTTAGCCACAAGAGTATCAGCTGCAGCCGCTCTCTTAGCGTTGAAGCATGTTCTGCCAACCTGGTTCTCAAGGATCCAGTTCTTAGCGAATGTACCATCCTGGATTTCCTTTAATACCTGTTTCATCTCAGCCTTAACAGCGTCTGTGATGATTCTGGAACCTGTGCAGTAGTCACCGTACTCAGCTGTATCGGAGATGGAGTAACGCATGCCTTCGAAACCTGCATTGAAGATCAGGTCAACGATCAGCTTCATCTCGTGTACGCACTCGAAGTAAGCGTTCTCCGGCTTGTAACCAGCCTCAACGAGAGTATTGAAACCAGCCTCCATAAGAGCTGTAACGCCGCCGCAAAGAACTGCCTGCTCACCGAAGAGGTCTGTCTCTGTCTCCTCTTTGAATGTTGTCTCAAGGATACCGCCTCTTGCGCCGCCGATACCAGCAGCGTAAGCCTTAGCGATTTCCATGGAGTTGCCGCTCGGATCCTGCTCTACAGCTACGAGACACGGAACGCCTTTACCGGAAACATACTGGGAACGAACTGTGTGGCCCGGGCCCTTCGGAGCGATCATGATAACGTTAACGTCTGCCGGCGGAACGATCTGTTTGAAGTGGATATTGAAACCATGAGCGAAGCAAAGTGTCTTGCCTTCTGTCAGGTTTGCCTTGATTTCATTCTTGTAAAGAGCAGCCTGCTTCTCGTCGTTTACAAGGATCATGATGATGTCAGCAGCTTTAACAGCGTCAGCTGTGTTCATAACTTCGAAACCATCTTCTTTTGCCTTAATAGCGGATTTGGAACCTTCGTAGAGACCGATGATAACGTCACAACCAGAATCTCTGAGGTTTAATGCGTGAGCATGTCCCTGGGAACCATAACCAACAACTGCGATCTTCTTTCCATCCAGAAGTGCTAAGTTACAATCTCTCTCATAGTACATAGTAGCCATAATTTTTTTCTCCTTTTATCATTTAAAAATTATTTTTATAAATTGGAGTAACGGTTCAGCAACTTTAAATGTCAACCGAAAGGTTACTGAAATTCCTTACATTTGGTCATCAAACGCGCTCATTGTTGTCTCACGGCCAAGACCGATCGCAACGTCACCGGAACGGCTGACTTCCAGAATTCCGAACTTCTTTACTTTCGCAATGAAGTCGTCCATCTTCTCTTTTGAACCGGAAAGCTCAACAGTTACATGGCTCTCACCAAAGTCGATGATCTTTCCTGCGTATTCATTGATGATTTCTACCGCCTGATGCTTTGTAGAACCTCTCTCAGTTCCAGTCACATCGATTTTGATGAACATGTGCTGTGCGATTACGGCAGTCTCCGCATCAAGAACCAGGATGGACCTTACATCATAAAGCTTTTCAAGCTGTCTTAACACCTGGTCTTTCATATACTCGTCACCGGTAGAAACCACGGTAATACGGGTATATCTCGGATCCTCTGTTTCACCGCCGGAAAAGGAACTGATGTTATAATTTCTCTTGGAATAGATACCGCCGATACGGTTCATTACACCCGGAACGTTGTTTACGACCAGGCTGACTGCGAATTTCTTATCCATATTCCCTCTCCTTTCCCTTATTTCAGAATCACATCTTTGATGGAACGTCCCGCCGGGATCATCGGAAGAACTCTCTCATCTTTGCCGATATGACAATCGATCAGAACAGTTCCCTCTGCCTGATCAGCAGCCTCTAACGCTGCCTGAAGCTCTTTAATTGTTGTTGCAGAATAACCTTCTGCGCCAAACGCTTTTGCAAGCAGCGGGAAATCTGTCTTTCTTTCCAGAACGGTCTGGGAATATCTGCTGTCATAGAAGATCGTCTGCCACTGTCTTACCATACCGAGAACTTCGTTGTTGATCAGGATAATGGTAATTGGAAGATTCTGCTTCACAGCAGTTGCCATCTCGTTTAAGTTCATTGCGAAACTTCCGTCACCGGTAAATAATACGGTACGTTTCTTTCCGCTCGCGAAACATCCGCCGATTGCTGCGCCAAGTCCGTAACCCATGGTTCCAAGACCGCCGGAGCTTAACAGGGTATGCGGTGTTTCAAATTTAAAGTACTGCATGGTCCACATCTGGTGCTGACCTACGTCAGTTGCCACCACCGTGTCCGGTGCACAGTGCTTATTCACTTCTTCGATAATGGTTCTCGGATTGAATCCCTGGAACTCAAGAGTCTTGGATACCTGTCTGTATCCTTCCACCTCTTCAATCCACTCCGGATGTTCACAATTCGGAACAACTTCCAGAATCTGACCGAGAATCTCTTTTACATCGCCCCACATGCTGATGTCCGGGCTGATGTTCTTTCCGATTTCGGCTCTGTCGATATCGATATGTACCGTCATACATTTCTTTGTATACTCGCGTTTATCGCCAGTCGCACGATCAGAGAATCGTACACCCACCGCGATCAAAAGATCACATTCGGACTGTGCTTTTGTCGCCTCGTATTTTCCGTGCATACCGGTCATACCGAGATTTAACGGATAGGAAGCCGGAATCGCTGTCAGACCCATCATACTGAGTCCCACCGGCGCATCAAGACGTTTGGAAAGCTCCAGCACTTCTTTTTCTGCTCCGGATGCGATAACACCGCCGCCTGCGTAGATAAACGGTTTCTTCGCCTGCTTTACCATTTCAAGCAGTGCATCCATATCATTGACACTTCCTGCCTTCGGTTTCTTGATATACGGAGCAACCTGCATATCTTCGATATATTCACACTCTGCGACCTGAATGTCCTTCGGGATGTCGATCACGACCGGTCCCTTACGGCCTTCATTTGCAAAGATGAATGCTTCTTTGATGATTTTCTGGAGATCGTTGATATTGCGGACTGTAAAGTTGTGCTTTACGATCGGCATTGTCACACCAACGATATCAACTTCCTGGAAAGAATCCTTTCCAAGGTTGGAAACCGCAACGTTACCGGTAATCGCGACCATCGGTACAGAATCCATGTACGCGTTGGCGATACCTGTCACCAGGTTTGTTGCGCCCGGGCCGCTGGTCGCAAGTACGACACCAACTTTTCCGCTGGCTCTTGCATAACCATCTGCTGCATGGGCAGCTCCCTGTTCATGGGCTGTCAGAACGTGTGTAATTCTGTCGGAAGCTTCGTACAGCGCATCATAAATATCGATGACTGTTCCACCCGGGTAACCGAAGATCACATCCACTCCCTGATGGATCAGTTCTTCCACCAGAATTTGCGCGCCTTTCATTCTCATAAGCTAAAATCCCTCGTTTTCTAAGCTATTCTCAATGATAATAATAAAAGCCCCACAGCGTTGTGCTGTAAGGCCCCCATTGCATCCTCAAAATCGATTGAGCATATTACAGTGTGATTACCTTTGGTTCAGCATAACGCAAATAAGCATTCCCGTCCACGACGATAATGCTGACAATAATTCGAATCACGACTGCTAATAAAACAACATTCATCATCATATCTGCGTTCTCCTTTCCCAAATCACTCTGTATCTCGTTTATCTATCATGCAATATAGCAATTCAAAGTTCTGTAACTCTACTGCGTTAAAGTTTCGCTACTGTTCTTTATTATACAACCTTCTTTTGAAATTGCAAGTACTTTCTTTTTATATCTTGCATAATTTTCGGTTATAGGAAAGGACTGGTTCTCATTCCTTACGCTCAGATTTTCCTGATTCATGGGCCTATTCATAACATAATGTACCAAAACAGCGAAAAAGTCAAGAAATGTAAGGATTTTAGAGCGAAAAAAATCCCGAAAAGAAGAGCTTTACACTCATTTTCAGGTGTCCATCTACAAAATAACGAGGCGGAAATTGCTTTCTCGCCTCGTTTTCATTGGTAAAAATTCATTTTCATTTAGATTTTCTGGATTCCGTACTGGTTGATCAGCGCATCCAGTTTCTTTCCTGCCTGACACATCGGACAGTTTGCAGAAGCTGTGTACTCGTAATCCGGAAGATGTGTTTTATTAAATACAGACACGATCGGAATACCGTTTACTTCGTTCGTACCACTGAAGATAGACGCTACGGCCTGAACCTTACCGCCGTAATACTTCACGCCTTCCAGCGCTGTGTTGATCGTAAGTCCTGTTCTTACGGTTGTGGTCAAAATCACAATATGCTTTCCATCTACCATCGGTCTGTAGTTCTCTTTGAAGATCATCTGACCGTTGCTGATATATTCCGGTTTGATAACATAGATCGTTTTATGTGCATTCTGGGAAAGGTAGCCGCCTTTTTTCAGTTCATTTGCAAGGAATGCGCCAATTACCTCGGTTCCTTCTGTGCAGACAATCGTGTCAACAACCATTGTATAAAGGAAAGACTGACAGAGAGCCGCAGCAATTTCCTGTGCTTCACTGATACGGCTTTTGATCGTTGTCATATCAATATAACAATTGGTATGAGCATGGTTTGTTGCAAAATGTCCTTTCATAACCTTTAACGGTGTATTCACGTTGCTGGCTTGAATTTTTGTGTAGTTAAGTTCCATAGGCACGCCTCCTTTTCCATTGCTTATTGCAATCTTTACATGCCTATATTATACTAAAATCTTTACGCTTTCTCAACAAGATTTTGTACAATTTCGCGACTTTTTTCGTCATAGTCAGAATGTATTTTAGTATGCAAGAACTTCGTGACCATCTTCTGTGACCAGAACCATGATCTCCCACTGGGCGGATGGTTGGCCATCTTCTGTATAAATGGTCCAGCCATTTTCCAGATCCACCGTAATCTCATTGGTTCCCATGTTGACCATCGGTTCGATCGTAAAGATCATACCCGGCACCATGAGCATTTCGGTTCCGCGCTGGGTCACGTAGCTGACGAACGGATCCTCGTGGAACTGGACACCGACACCATGGCCGCCGACTTCTTCGACAACGGTGTAGCCGTGTTTCTTTACATGGTCATGGACTGCCTGGCCCATGTCACCGAGATATCCCCATGGCTTCACCTGCTCAAGACCTTTTTCCACCGCTTCTTTTGTAACGCGCACCAGCTTTTCCTTCTCTGGCGTTGTTTTTCCGATGATGAACATGCGGGAAGAGTCAGAGTAGTAGCCGTTCAGGATCGTGGAAACATCCACGTTGATAATGTCGCCTTCTTTTAACACGATATCCTTTGACGGAATTCCGTGACAGACTTCATGGTTGATGGAAGTACAGACACTCTTCGGGAACCCTTCGAAGCCTAACGGTGCCGGGATCCCGCCATGTTCTACCGTGTAATCATGGACCCACTTATTGATTTCTTCCGTTGTGACACCGGCTTTGATATTTTCCGCAACGTAGTCGAGGATCGCGATATTTAATTTACCACTTTCACGGATCCCCTCGATCTGCTCAGGAGTCTTGATGATGCTGTGGGAGGGGATTTCATGGCCCTCTCTTCTTGCACGGTTCACTTTTTTATCGAACTCCATGTGACAGGTTCTGTATTCTTTTCCACTTCCGCACCAGCAGGCGCTTTCCGGTCTGATTCGTTTAAACATATTTGTAATTTCTCCGTTTCTGCAGGCAGCAGCCCGCTTCTTCTGTATCGATATGCGCACAGCGAAGAGCTGTGCTTTTCACTTAATTCTTTATGTATACAAATGTATCTTCTGTGGAATATTCGTCGGCATAGCGGTAGCCAAGGCAATCGAAGGATTTGATTTCCTCCGGATCCTCGATCTTACGTTCCGCCATATAACGGACCATCTCTCCGCGAGCCATTTTTGCTTCCGTCGCTTTGACCTTTATTTTACCGTTCTGCAAAATACCAAAAATACAGGTTATGTAGCGGTCATTTTCTGTCAGGTACGGCTCGATGGCTTTGCTGTATTCTTTCGACGCCAAGTTAAGAATCGTTGTTTTCTTTTTCTCCTCCTTCACCAGCGCATCATACAGACTTCGGCCCCAGAATTCATAAAGATCCTTTGCTCCGTCCACAGCCAGCTTCGCCTGCATTTCCAACCGGTATGGCGTCACCCGCTCATCTGGCCTGAGGATTCCATAGAATCCACTCAAAATCCGCAGATGCCGTTTCACATACTCCCACTGTTCATAAGAAAACAGCTTCGGTGCCATGTACTGGTACTGGATCCCCACATAGGAAAGCAGCGCAGGTGTCTGTGCATGTTTCAAATTCATCGTCTGGTACCGTTCATAGTTTTGTCTGGTGATCTGGTCGTTGGCTTTAAAAACGGCCTGCAATTCCGACTCCGTCATGGCTTTCAGCCTGTCATACAGACGCTCCGTCCGGTCCATATATTCCGCAAGTCCGCCCGGCTCGAAAATATCCTGGCATTCCTCCATCTTTTTCGCCGGTGAGATAATAATTTTCATGGGTTTTTCTCTCCGATTATTGCTTATTTTTCTAACCTTTTATATAATACTAAGAGAGCTATTTTTTGTCAAACAGGGGAAAGGGGAAATCCATATGAAAGTTTTAGTAACTGGTTTTGATCCGTTCGGCGGAGAGTCCATCAATCCGGCTTGGGAAGCAGTAAAAGTGATCAAAGATGAGATCGCAGGTGCAGAAATTATTAAGATGCAGATTCCGACCGTTGTTGGAAAATCCATCGCAAAGATCCACGACAAGATGGTGGAGATCAACCCGGATATCGTGATCGCAGTTGGCCAGGCAGGCGGCCGTTTCGGCGTAACTCCGGAGCGCGTAGCGATCAATGTAACTGACGCAAGAATTCCGGACAACGAGGGCAACCAGCCGATCGATGAGCCGATCTTCGCAGACGGTGATGCTGCTTATTTCAGCAACCTTCCGGTAAAAGCGATGGTACAGGCTATCAAAGATGCCGGTTATCCGTCCGTACTTTCCAACACCGCAGGCACCTATATCTGTAACCACGTTATGTACGGTATCCTCTACTACATCCAGAAAGAATTCCCGAATGTACGCGGCGGCTTCATCCATGTTCCGTACGCAGCATCTCAGGTAATCAATAAACCGAATACCGCTTCCATGGCAATCGCTGATATTACTGCAGCTCTTGAGGCAGCGATCAAAGCTGCGGTTGAGAACGCAACTGATATTAAGGCGATTGGTGGAGAGACTCATTAATTGTCGCTGATTATTATATTGCAGAAAACGTGCCTTCGAGCATATTATAAAAAGCTGGCGCATCGATTGTTTGATCGGTTCGCCAGCTTTTTCATGTTCTTCCCCAAATCCTAGGTTCATAAAGTACATAATATACTTTTAGCTACAGATTCCCTTGGAAATTCTGCATTCTTTGGGTTGAAAGGTATGCGAACAGGTAAAAAATGGTCATACATACCCATAGCCCCATTTGTTACGTATCTTTTTACGTATTCTTACACAGATACTTATATGCTGCAGCAGCCACTAAATACTGCACCGTTGCTGCTCCTACAAGAAGAATACTCATTGTCCCGAGGCGGAATAACGCAGCAATGAATGCACCAACGAAGCAACCGCCCATCGTTATCGCCCAGGTGAGATAGCCTGCGCGGTTGCGAAGCTGAATATTTCGCTCATCTTTCAGATCAATCGTTTGCTTGCGTAATTTCTCCTGATATAAGGCAATATTCTCCGGCTTCGTATTATGGTAATACCGGATAAACTGCATCATGCTATTACCAGTCAATCCGAATCCCATTGCAAATATCATGGTCGAATAATATTCCATCTTGCTTGTTGCGCCAATTAGAATCAGAACGATTCCAATGATAATATAAATGCCCAAAACCATCTTATCCATCTTTTTCATGTTCTGCCTCCTCATAAATAAAAATTTCTTCAATTGTCATCCCAAAATATTTTGCGATCTTGAATGCCAACAGTATCGACGGATTGTATCGGCCATTCTCAAGCGATCCTATTGTCTGCCTGGAAACTTCCAATGCGTCTGCCAGCTCCTCCTGCTTGATCCCTCTCTGTTTTCTCAACTCTTCTAATCTATTTTTCACCGTTTCACACTCCCTTATGGAAAGTTTGCTTTCCATTTTTATTATATCACATAGTTTTATTATGTCAAGCTTACTTTCCATTTTCGCAAAAACAAACTCCATCGCAGTGAAAACTGGCATCTGCATCTTTTGGATATGATGGTAAAAGTCTCGATATGCCGATTACGATAAGAAAGAAGCCTCTGGCATACTCGCCAGAAGCTTCGTATTCTTCCGTGATTTACTTACAATAGATCTCAATTGCCTCCGCGGCAAATTCTGCAGTTCCTGCTCCGCCTGCCTTATCAATGTTTTCGGTCATGCTTCCGCCACCGCGATACATCTGACCCAGGCAGGATAAAATTTCATTGGTGCAGGTATAAAAATGTTCCGTAATATAATCCTGCAGTTTCTTCACCTGCGCCTGCACTGCCCCATCTCCCGGTTCTTTGTCCAGCATCTGACCAAATTCTACGAACAGCTTCATCATATCCTGACCGGTCTGGTTCACCTGATCCTTGGACATATTTCCGGTCTTCTGTTCATATTCTTTGTAGGCATCTGTTTTTCCGTACAGAGCTTTCGCCTGAGCAGCATAATCATCAATCTCTTTCGTATTAAACGCAGAAAATTCCATATTCTTCACTCCTATCAATCGTATTCCACGGGCAAATGTGATCAGATTCTCAATATGCTCTTTTTTAAGTGTGAGCAGTTGGATTTGCTGATCTAAAATCCTGTTTCTGTCGAAATCCTTGCAGCCCAGCATCTCTTTGATTTCCGTTAACGAGAACTCAAGCTCCCGGTACAACATAATATACTGCAGTTTCTCCAACGCCGCATCATCATACAGCCGATATCCTGCCTCTGTCATTGCTGTCGGCTTCAACAATCCGATTTTATCATAGTAGTGCAAGGTGCGTACACTCACACCACTTAGTCTGCTCACTTCACTTACTGTTTTCATATTGGTCACCTCCCGTATGATGATATCGTACATTATGACGCTGCGTCAGAGTCAAGCGCTTATTAATATTCTGATACATTTTTCAAATTTGTATTTAATCCAGTGACAGTGCCGGAACGTTTAGAAAGCTTTTTATCAGAATGCTTCGGTGAAGAAGTGACAATGCTTGTACGTCTAAAATCAGGGGCCACCATATATTTCTCTAGTTCGCCGGAATCGCCAGCACCTGACCTGCAAAGATCAGATCCGGTCTCACAAGGATTCCTTTGTTCATTTCATAAATTTCTGTCCATCTGCGTCCTGCACCGAGATGATTCTTGGCGATCAGCCACAGGGAATCGCCGCGGACTACCACATAACCGGACGTCACTGCCGAAGCAGGTACTGTCCCTGTCGCATTTGCCGCGGAATTCTCCGGTTCGGCCTCATGGTTCACACTCAGATTCTCTTTCAGACTTGCAATTTCTTCTGCATTCAGTCCAATAGAAGCAATATACTCCTCTGCTTCTGCAGCCAGATTCGCCCCCGCCAGATCCTCCACACCAAACGCCAGCTTCAGAGACTTGATAATATTGCTCTCAGCAATGGCATTGTACTTATCTGTACCTGGTTTTACACCATAGTAATTATCGTAGGTCGTCATATAGTCAGCAATCACTTCCTCATAACCGGCTCCCATGAAGCAGGAAAGAAGTGCGGATACAAAACCTGCGCGGTCCTTACCTTCGGTACAATGAACCAGATACGGTCCTTCGTTAGCTGCCATGAAGCGCAGGCCCTCTGCAAGCCCTGCTTTAAAATCATCTGCCTGGAAGTCCACGCCAAGTCCCAGATAGATCACGTTCTGCGCGCTATAGTAGCTGTCTGCGAATCCCGGATAGGAATAAGCTTCTTCTTTACTGTCAGCCAGATTCACGATCGTCTTCACGCCTGCTTCCTTAATCGCTGCATCTGCATACATATTTCTTCCGATTTCCGGATTGATCGGGCTGGAAGAACGATAGAGAATACCATTTCCCATACCGGAAATTGCAATCTTTCTGAAATTCGCAAACTGTTCATCTGTGAGCGCTGCATAGTCTTCACGCGCATTGGTGCGGCTCAGTTCATGGAGAATATACTCCGCCATGTAGCCCTCTTCCTCTGCCATCTCAAATGTGATTTCCATCGGGAATGTCACACCACTTCCGGCCTCGAACCACCAGTTACCTGCCTCGTCTGTCTTCTTCGCTGCAATACCATAAGTCTCTGTAAAGTTACCCATGTTGATCGCAAAGGACAGATATCCTGTCGGAGCACCTGTATCTGTAAGGCCCGCAATGATCGCCGGCTCTCCGGAATCCACATAAGAATACGTCGGAACGACCGGAAGCACCAGTTCCTGATTCAGGAACTTCACTTTTACCAAATCTCCAAGACCATAACCCATCGCAAAGAATTTCTCCACCTTCAGATCGCAGTACAGATTTCCGTACTTGGTCGTCCAGAGATTGTTGTCGAGACCGCCAACGGTAATCTTACCATCATCCACAACCTCAGAAGCAATGACTGTAATTCGTCCCTGCGGCTCAGAATAACCGGTCACCACACTGCCCCCGAAGGACTGGATGTAGTTTGCAAGGACCATGTAATCTTCCATCACATAATCCAGAACATTGACTGCTCCATCAAACATCGCGAATCCATCACCCAGATCACGAAGTGTATAGTTGTAACCTGCCAGATTGTAGTTCGCATTCAGGTCCAGCGCCTCGTATGTACCAGTCTGGTTATTCAGCACCTGGACGTCTTTTACGCGGTACTCTCCGGTCGGTCCGCCAATCCATACGCCCTTTTCATCCTTCTGTACTGTAGACGGAATGTTGGTATCGATCGTATATTTCAGTCCGGAAACCTGCAGGAAACCGCCGTTCTCCGCTCCTCCTGCATCTTTTGCTCCCCACTCCAGGGCATCTAACATCTGCTGTCCTGTGACCGTCTGCAGACACGCCACGTTTCCGAACGTGTGGATCTCTTTACATGTCAGATAAGATAATTCACCTGTCACAGCCTTGTTGCGGATACCGCCGCCGTTCATGATGGCAAAATCCACGTCCATGTCCATATTGTCGAACAGGTAGTATAATGCGTCCGCAGCAAAGTCACCGGTATGGGTCTCCTGGCTGCGCACCAGACGATTTCCGTCTGCGTCATAGTTGTCCAGTGTATCGGAAATGGAACCACTTACCTGACCGAGCTTGGAATTAATCTCGTTGATCCAGCCGTCTTCGATCGCTTTTACGCTCTCATCTGCTGCTGCATATTCCGTAACCAGTTCTGTCATGATCGTTCCATCGGCCTTAATTGTCATCTTGCCAACTGCATCCAGATATTCACCTGTCTGAGTCAGCCAGACCTCATTACCGGATTTGTCTTTTACAGCCTTTCCTTCAACCGTTGAATGGGAATGACCGTCGATAAACGCGTCCAGTCCGGTCGTATTTGCGATCAGTTCCTCACTGGTCCACGGTCTGGAAGCCGGATCGTCGCCCAAATGACCCAGTGCGATCACCACATCGGCCTCGTTTGAAGCAGCATCAATGGCTTTCTGAACGGAGGAATAAAGTGCTGTTCCGTCTGCGCCGCCTGCAATTCCGTAAATGTAATTCCCGCTTGCATCCTGGAAATAGGCAGGCGTGGACTTTGTAAAAGATTCCGGTGTTGTGATACCGATAAATGCCACCTCGGTGTCACCAAAATCAAAGACTTTATATGCATCCAGCACGCTGTCACCTGCGATTCCGCCGACCTCATGGTAGAAATTTGCGGAAACGTACGGGAACCCTGCCCACTGGATCACATTTAAAGCACCTTCCATGCCATAATCAAATTCATGGTTTCCAAGTGTTGCCAGATCATAACCGGATGCATTCATCAGCTCCACGATCGTTGCACCCTTGTCCATAGAACCGTATGCCGTTCCCTGGATATGGTCACCTGCATCCACAAGAAGCACATCCGCTCCGGCCGAAGCCACTTCTTTTTTCATCGCTGCGATATTAGAATATCGGAGCCCTTCGTTGTCGATGTGGGTATGTACATCATTGGTGTACAGGACCACGATATCCTCGTCTGCTGCTGCCAGACTCTGGTCCGCAAATGCCGCCTGTGTCAGGCTGAGAATCATAAGCATGGAAAGCAGCAAGGTCTGTATCTTTTTCCACTGTTTCATCTGCAAATCCCTCCTTTTTGTATTCGCTTTTATTATAAATGCAAGTTTTTATTCTGTAAATATAAAGAAATCAACGTTTTTGTAAAACGGTTCACAATATAATAAGGAATGTACCTTGGCCCGCTCTGGGGCCTAAAAAAGCTGCCAAAACGATATGCTCGCTATGGCAGCCTTCCATCATTCATAATTTTTCCTTCATTTTCTAGTTCTTAGCTCAGTACACCGGCAGACTGCAGGAACAGTACTCCCATGGAAATCGGAGCCATATATCTGATCATAAAATTATATAATTTTCTTCTTCTGAACTTGTGTCCGTTCTGCTCCATTTCTTCCGCGATCCAGTCCGGCTTCATGATCCATCCGACAAAAATGCAGGATAAGAATGAAATTGCCGGCATTAAGAAGCTGTTGCTGATGTAGTCTATGATATCAAGCAGCTGCTGGTTGACACTGCCGTTTGGAAGCGTGATCTCAAAATAAAGCACATTGTAGCCGAGACAGATAATAATAGAAGCTACTGCTGAGAGAGCAGTAAGAATCAGGCACGTTTTCTTTCTGGTCGTATTGAACATTTCCATACAGCTTGCCACAAGCGTTTCCAAAATGGATACACTCGATGTAAGTGCCGCAAACGCAACCATAATAAAGAAGACACATCCAATGATATTGCCTGCAGAGCCCATAGCAGCAAACACTTTCGGAAGAGACACAAACATCAGGCCCGGTCCCTGTGTCATTCCTTCCATTCCGGCAAATACATAAACTGCCGGAATCACCATCATACCGGCCAACAAAGCTACCGCCAGATCGAATAACTCAATCTGCTCCACGGACTTACCAAGATCCGTCTCCTTCGGTACATAAACACCGTATGTGATCATGATACCCATGGAAACACTCAGTGAGAAAAAGATCTGGCTCATGGCATCCAGCATGATCTGCAAGAATTTTCCGATCGTGACTCCATCAAATTTCGGGATCAGATAAACTGCCAATCCCTGCATACCGGTCCTTGTTACGCAGTTTGCATCCTTATAAGAAAGTGTCAGTGAGAACACCG